>JANPMR010000148.1:0-1504 GCA_031427055.1 Rubrivivax sp. | reverse complement strand
CAGGGCCTGGGCAGCGGCACGGTGGTCTTCGGTGTCCACATCGCCGCGCCGGGCCTGGCCATTGCGCCCGACTCCGTGCTCGACAAGGTGGCGCGCGAGCGCATGTCCACGGTCTACATGCCAGGCTCGAAGATCACCATGCTGCCCGACACGGTGGTCAGCGCCTACACACTGAGCGAAGGCCGAGACTGCCCCGCGGTGAGCCTGTACGTGACGCTCGACGAGGCCACGCTCGAAGTGCGCGGCCACGAGACCCGGCTCGAGCGCGTGCCGATTGCCGCCAACCTGCGCCACGACAAGCTCGACGGCGTCGTCACCGAGGCCGCACTCACGGGCGCGGCCCCTGCCGACTACCCCTTCCCCGCCGAGCTGGCCTTCGCCTTCCGCCTGGCCCGTGTGCTCAAGGCACAGCGCGAGGTGGCGCGCGGCAAGCCCGAGAACTTCAACCGGCCGGACTACAACTTCAAGCTGCAAGGTGGACAGCCCGACGGCGGCGAGCCCGACGGCAGCGAGGCCGTGCAGATCAGCACGCGCCAGCGCGGCGCACCGCTGGACCTGATCGTCGCCGAGGCCATGATCCTGGCCAACAGCACCTGGGGCGGCTGGCTGGCCGAGCACGGCGTGCCGGGCATCTACCGCAGCCAGGCCAGCCTGCTGCCGGGCATCAAGGTGAAGATGGGCACCAAGCCGCAGCCGCATGCCGGCCTGGGCGTGGCGCAGTACGCCTGGAGCACGAGCCCGCTGCGGCGCTATGTCGATCTGGCCAACCAGTGGCAGATCATTGCCTGCGCCCGCCACGGCCGCACGGCGGCGCTGGCCGCGCCCTTCAAGCCCAAGGACGCCGCGCTGTTTTCGGTGATCTCGGGCTTCGACGCCGCCTACGCCGCCTACAACGGCTTCCAGCAGGGCATCGAGCGCTTCTGGACGCTGCGCTGGCTGCAGCAGAACGCCGTCGCCGAAATCGAGGCCAGCGTGATGAAGGACGGCCTGGTGCGTGCCGAGACCCTGCCGCTGGTGTTTCGCGTCGTCGGCACCGAAAACCTGCCGCGCGGCGCCCGCATCAGTGCGCGCATCACGGGCATCGACCTGCTCACGCTGGACCTGCACGCCTCGCTGGCCGCGCGGCTGGATGCGCCGGCCGCCCAAGCCGGGCAAGTGTCTGACCAAGTGGCGGAGGAGGCCGCGGACGAGGACGAGGCCGAACCCTCGGGCGCGCTGCAGCTGGCCATCGATGTCGAGGACGGCCCGGGCACCGCGGCGGCCCCGGTCGCGCCCGAGGCGAGCTGACCGGCGCGACGAACTGGCGTGATGAACCGACGCGATGAACTGGCGTGATGAACTGGCGTGACCTCTCGGCGATGCACTGGGCGCTGCTGGCATCGGCCGCGCTGCACGGTGCCTTGCTCACCGTGCGCTTCGTCGACCCCGAGCGCTTCAACCGCGCCTTTCGCGACACGCCGCTCGAAGTGATCCTGGTCAACTCACGCAGCAACGAGGCGCCCAC
>JANPMR010000147.1:0-7362 GCA_031427055.1 Rubrivivax sp. | reverse complement strand
CCCAGCCTGGCACCAGGCCGCCGTGCGCGAGAACAAGCAGAACAGCTACGACGACTTCGCCGCCGTCGCACAGGACCTGATCGCGAGCAAGGTCACCGCACCGGCCCACCTGGGCATGCAGGGCGGCAGCAATGGCGGCCTGCTGGTGGGCGCGGTGATGCTGCAGCGCCCCGATCTCTTCAACGCCGTGCTCAGCCAGGTGCCGCTGCTGGACATGCAGCGCTACCACCGCCTGCTGGCGGGTGCCTCATGGATGGCCGAGTACGGCGACCCCGACAAGCCCGCGGACTGGGCCTTCCTCGCCAGGTACAGCCCCTACCAGAACCTCAAACCGGGCGTGACGCTGCCCAAGGTGCTGTTCACCACCAGCACCCGCGACGACCGAGTCCACCCCGGCCACGCGCGCAAGATGGCGGCGCGCATGCTCGAGCAGGGCCACGCCGCGCTGTACTGGGAAAACATCGAAGGCGGCCACGGCGGCGCCGCCGACAACGCGCAGATCGCCAACAAGATGGCGCTCGAGTACAGCTTCCTGTGGCAGCAACTCGGCACGCGCTGAAGGCACCGCGACCACGCCATGCTGAGCTGGATCGACGAAGGCCTGCCGCTGCCACCCGCGGCCAGCGCGCTGGGCGCCGACAGCGAGGCGCCGGGCCTGGTGGCGGCCGGCGGGCGTGTCACGCCGCAGCGCCTGGCCGAAGCCTACGGTCTGGGCATCTTCCCCTGGTACAGCGCGGGCCAGCCGGTGCTGTGGTGGAGCCCCGACCCGCGCATGGTGCTGCCGGTGGCCGAGTTCCGGCTCTCGCACTCGCTGCGCAAGACGCTGCGGCGATTTCGGCGCACGCCCGGCTGCGAGCTGCGCTTCGACAGCGCCTTCGAGCGCGTCATCGACGCCTGCTCCCGCACGCCGCGCGACGGCCAGGACGGCACCTGGATCGTGCCGGCGATGGTCGAGGCCTACTCCGACTGGCACCACGAGGGCTTTGTGCACAGCGCCGAGACCTGGATCGACGGCCAGCTGGTGGGCGGCCTGTACTTCGTGGCCATCGGCCGCATGTGTTTTGGCGAGTCGATGTTCGCGCACCGCACCGATGCCTCCAAGATCGCGCTGGCCGCCCTGGTTGCGGCCTGCCGTGCGCGTGGCGTGGCCCTCATCGACTGCCAGCAGAACACCGGCCACCTGGCTTCGTTTGGCGCGCGAGAGATTTCACGAGCAGCCTTCCTGGCGCATGTCACCACGGCCACCGCCACCAGCCCGCCGCTCGATTGGACCTATGATGAATCGGCCTGGGATCGGCTCGACCGCGGCGCCACTGAAAGCACCTGACAGCACTTGAAGCCCCGGTGACACACCTCAAGGATCTCCCGCTGCAGTCGTTGCAGTTCTATGCCACGGCCGCCTACCCCTGCAGCTACCTGCCTGGCCGCCAGGCCCGTTCGCAGGTGGCCACGCCCAGCCACCTGATCCACGCCGACGCCTACTCTGACCTCGTCGCCCACGGCTTCCGGCGCAGTGGCATGTTCACCTACCGGCCCTACTGCGACGGCTGCCGCGCCTGCGTGCCGCTGCGCGTGCCGGTGGACGATTTCGAGGCCTCGCGCAGCCAGCGCCGTTCGTGGAAGGCGCACGCCAGGCTGCAAGCGCGCGTGCTGCGCCTGGGCTTCGTGGCCGAGCACTACGAGCTCTACCTGCGCTACCAGGCCGGCCGCCACAGCGGCGGTGGCATGGACCACGACAGCGTCGACCAGTACACGCAGTTCCTGCTGCAGAGCCGCGTCAACTCTCGCCTGGTGGAGTTTCGCGAGCCCGGCACCGACGACGAACCCGGTGCCTTGAAGATGGTGGCCATCCTCGACGTGCTGACCGATGGCATCTCGGCCGTCTACACCTTCTACGAACCCGACGCCGCGGCCAGCTACGGCACCTATTGCGTGCTGTGGCAGATCGAGCAAACCCGGCTGCTCAAGCTGCCCCACGTCTACCTGGGCTACTGGATCCAGCAGAGCCCCAAGATGGCCTACAAGTCGCAGTTCAGGCCGCACCAGGTGCTGGTCGACGGCCGCTGGCAGAGCGGCGGTGGCTCATGAAGGGCTCAGGCGACTGACCAGATCTCGCCGTCCAGCGCGGCGACACCGTCGTGCTGCAGCTTGATCAGGTGCGCCAGCAGCGAGCGCGCGGCCATGCCGTGCAGCGCCGTCGGCACGTCGGCATAGGCGATCGACAACAGCGCATCAACTGGCGCCGGCGATAGCTCGCGCAGCGCCGCCAGCACGCGGGCTTCGCGGCGCAGCCGGTGCGCAATCAAGGCCCGCAAAGCATCGTGCGGCGCGGCGACCAAGAAGCCGTGGCCCGGCGCCAGCCAGTCGAGCTCGACATTCAGCAGCGCGCGCAGCGCGGCCAGGTAGGCCGCCATGTCGCCATCGGGCGGGTTGATGACCACGGTGCTGCCTTGCATGACGTGGTCGCCCGTGAAGAGCGTGCGCTCGTCCTCGAGCAGGTAGCACAGGTGATTCGACGCATGGCCCGGCGTGTGGATGACACGCAGCGCGGCACTGTCGGGCAGCAACACGCGCTCGCCGTGCTGCAGCTCGCGCTGCGGCGCGAAGCTCTCGTCCTGCCATTGCGGATGGTCGGCGCGTCGGCCCAGCACCGGCGCGCCGCTGGCCTGCGCCAAGGCTGCCGCGCCAGGCGAGTGGTCGCGGTGCGTGTGCGTGACCAGGATGCGTTCGATGCCGCCGTCGGCTGCGGCCAGCAGCGCGCGGGTGTGTTCCGCGCTGACCGGGCCGGGGTCGATCACCGTCCAGCGGCCGGGCTCGCCGACGAGGTAGCTGTTGGTGCCGGGCCCGGTCATCGGCCCCGGGTTGGGCGCGGTGATGCGCACGATGCGCGGCGACAGGCGCACCGGCACGCCGGGGCGCAGTTCGCACGACACATCGCCGCGGCCTTCGGGATCGAGGCGGCCGATTTCGGCGTAGGGCAGTTCGTCGGGCAGCACGATGCGCCGGCCGCGTGACGAGGTCGCGACGCGCGGCATCATCAGCCGCACCTCGCTGCGCGCACGCGCATCAAGCATCGCATCGGCAGCGCTGGCAAAGCGGCCCAGGTCCTGCAGCGTGCGCTGCGTCACCGGCAGCAGCTTGAGGCCGCGCGCGGGCGCCAGCGCGGCCTGCGGCGTCAGCCACATCAGCTCGAGCGCCTCGCCCAGGTCGGCCTGCGCCACCTGACCTGCAGGCGCGTGGGCGATGAAGAAACGGGTGTCGAAGCGCTTGGGCACGCCCGGCGGCGTGAGCCAATGGCTGTGATAGGCCAGCGCCGCGGCGTCCAGCCGCAGTTGGGCGGCGTGGCAGAGCTCGGCGATCGAGGCCTCGCCGCTCTGCAGGCGGTCACGCCAGGGGTGCAGCGCGCTCAGGTCGATGTCGCCGTGGGCCAGCAGCAGGCCGACTTCCTCGAAGGTCTCGCGCAGCGCCGCCACCACGTAGTCGAGGCCGCCCTCCATCAGGCCGAGCTGCGCACTCAGCGCCGCGTCGTCGCCGCCGGCGCACAGCAGGTGCGCGTCGCGGTCGCGGCGGTCAAGCACGCCGCCGGGGAAGACCGCCGCGCCGCTGCGCAGATCGCCTTCGCGCTCGGCCCTGCGCATCATCAGCACCTCAAGCCCCGCCTCGCCATCGCGCAGCAGCAGCACCGATGCGGCGCAGCGCGCGTCGGCCGGCGGCGTGTAGCCGGTGCTCATCGCGCGACCCCAGCCTGTTGAAGCGTCGCAATCTCGGCCTCATTGAATCCGGCCTCGCGCAACACCTCGGCTGTGTGCTGGCCGATGGACGGCGCAGCGCGCGGCATCGCGGCCGGCGTGCGGTCAAAGCGCGGCGCGGCCGCGGGCTGCGCCACGCCGTCGATCTCGACAAAGCCGGCGCGCGCCGTGGCGTGGGCGTGCGACGGCGCCTCGGCCAGGCTGAGCACGGGCGCGAAGCAGGCGTCGCTGCCCTCCAGCCGCGCGCACCACTCATCGCGCGTGCGCTGCCGAAACGTGGCCGCGAGGGCGGCGCGCAGCTCGGGCCACAGGCGACGGTCGTACTGGCGCTTGACGAAGCGATCTTCAAGCGCCAGCGCAGCGGCCAGCACGGCAAAGAACTTGGGCTCGAGCGCGGCCACGCTGACCCAGCGCGCGTCGGCGGTCTCGTAGCAGGCGTAGAAGGGCGCGCCGCCGTCGAGCAGGTTGGCGCCGCGCGGCTCGCCCCAGGCGCCGCCGGCCTGCAGGCCATAGAAGATCGCGCCCAGCGAGGCCGCGCCGTCAACCATGGCCGCGTCCACCACCTGCCCGCGGCCGGAGCGCGCGCGCTCGAACAGCGCGGCCAGGATGCCAAAGGCCAGGTACATCGCGCCGCCGCCGTAGTCGCCCACAAGATTGAGCGGCGGCACCGGGCCGCCGCCGGCCGGGCCGATGGCGTCGAGCAGACCGGTCAGCGCGATGTAGTTGAGATCGTGCCCGGCCGCGCCAGACAGCGGGCCGGTCTGGCCGAAGCCGGTCTTGCGGCCATAGACCAGCCGCGGATTGCGCGCGTGACAGGCGTCCGGGCCGAGGCCCAGGCCTTCGGTGACGCCGGGCCGGAAACCCTCCACCAACACGTCGGCGCCGTCCAGCAGGCGCAGCACGGCGTCGCGGCCGGCGGGTGACTTCAGGTCGATGGCCACCGAGCGCCGCCCGCGGGCATTGATGTCATGGCGGCGGTCCATCGCCAGGCCCAGGCCGCTGGGCTCGAGCCGGTCGACGCGCACGACATCGGCGCCCAGGTCGGCCAGCAGCATGCAGCACATCGGCCCGGGGCCGATGCTGGCGAGTTCGATGACGCGAAGTCCTTGGAGCGGGCCGGGATGCAGCATGGCCGCAAGTGTGCCGCAGCCCGGCAGGGCAGGCCGTCAGCCCCGAGCGTCGTCCTTGGCAACACGCCTGCGCGCCCGGCGCAAGGCCATGAACACGAGGCCGGCCACCACCGGCACCGACAGGCCCATCGCCAGGTCCGGTTCAAGTGGCAAGCCGCCGGCCTTCAGGCCCTTGGCCAGATAGCCGACCAGCCCGACCACGTAGTAGGCGATGGCGGCCACCGACAGGCCCTCCACCGTCTGCTGCAGGCGCAGCTGCAACTGCGCGCGGCGGTTCATGGACACCAGCAAGGCCTGGTTCTGCCGTTCACGGGCAATGTCCACGCGGGTGGAGAGCAAGGCACTGGCCTGCGCCACGCGCTCGGACAGGTCGTGCATCCGCGACGACACCGTCAGGCAGGTGGCCACCGCAGGCTCGAAGCGCCGCGCCATGAAGGCGCCAATGGTGGGCAGGCCCTCGAGCCGCGTCTCGCGCAGCTCGGCAATCCGTGTCCGCACCAGATCGGAGTAGGCGCGGCAGGCGCCAAAGCGAAACTGGCTCGCCGCCAAGCCGCTCTCGACCTCGGCGGCCAGCCGTGTGAGCTCGTGCAACAGCGTCTCGTCGGCGCCCTCTTCACGGGCGATGCCGTCGGTGAGCTGCGCCAGCGACTTCTCGATGGCCACGATGCGCGGCCCCTGGCGCCGCGCGATGGGCAGCGCCAGCAAGGCCATCATGCGGTAGGCCTCGATCTCGAACAGGCGCTGCACGATCTGCCCTGTGACGCGGGGCGACAGGCCGCGCGCCAGCAGCAGGAAGCGCGAGCAGCCGTCGCCGTGGATGCGGAAGTCGGTGTAGGCCAGGGCCTCGCCGTCGGCGATCTCGGCGCCCACGACGAGGTGATCCTCAAAGTAGCGCGCCAGCTCGGCCTCGTCCGGTGTTTGCGCCGGCGCGTCGATGACGACGCAGTGCGCCGCCGTCAACGTCAGGCCCGGCACGCCGCGCAGCCAGCCCTCGGGCAGCAGCGCGATGGCCGGCTCGGCAAAGGGCGCACGCTCGGCGCCGGCGGCGATCAGCGTCCAGGACGAGAACTCGCCGTGACGCTCCCACTTGACGCGCACGCCGCCCAGTCGGGCGCTGAACTGCGTGGCCTCGCGCGCCGGTGCGGCGACGGCAAAGCGCTCGCACAGCCGGGCCAGGTGCGCGCTTTCGGCGCCGCGTTCGTCGGGGTCGACGCGCAGCGCCAGGTAGCTGACGCGGGCCGGCGTGGGCAGCGGCTCGGGCGGCCGCGCGTGCACCTCTTCGGCCAGCGCAAAGCGCTCTGGGTGATCGTTGGGCAGCGGCGTCATGGGGGTCGAATCAGTATAGCCAGCGACTGTGTTGCGGGCGGTCTAGTGGGCGGCGACGGCTGCCTAGAATCAGCCATGGCCCTAGACGCAGCCCAGCCCCAAGACCCGCAACCCGACACACACCTGGCGGGCACGCCCGTCATCACCGCGCTGCGCGTGATTCCGGTGGCCGGCCGCGACAGCATGCTGCTCAACCTGAGCGGCGCCCACGCCCCATTCTTCACGCGCAACCTGCTGCTGCTGACCGACAACGCCGGCCGCACCGGCGTGGGCGAAGTGCCCGGCGGCGAGGCCATCCGCCAGACGCTGCAGGACAGCGCCGCACTCGTGGTCGGCCAGCCCATCGGCGCCCACTTGCGCGTGTTGCAGTCTGTGCAGCAGGCCTTTGCCGATCGCGACCGCGGCGGGCGCGGCTTGCAGACCTTCGACCTGCGCACCACCATCCACGCCGTCACGGCCATCGAGTCGGCCCTGCTCGACTTGCTGGGCCAGCACCTCGGGGTGCCGGTGGCGGCACTGCTGGGCGAAGGCCAGCAGCGCGACGCGGTGGAGATGCTGGGCTACCTGTTCTTCGTCGGCGACCGCACCAAGACCGACCTGCCCTATGTCGATCCGGCTGCAGAGCCTGGCGCCGACAACGCCTGGTTTCGCGTGCGCCACGAGCCGGCGCTAACGCCGCAGGCCGTGGTCCGCCAGGCCGAGGCGGCGCACGAACGCTATGGCTTCAAGGACTTCAAGCTCAAGGGCGGCGTGCTGCGCGGTGCGGACGAGATCGAGGCCGTGACGGCGCTGCACGAGCGCTTCCCGCAGGCCCGCGTCACGATCGATCCCAACGGCGCTTGGCTGCTCAAGGACGCCATCCGCCTGATGCGCGGCCTGCACGGCGTGCTGGCCTATGCCGAAGACCCTTGCGGCGCCGAGGACGGCTTCTCGGGCCGCGAGGTGATGGCCGAGTTTCGCCGCGAAACCGGCCTGCCCACGGCCACCAACATGGTGGCCACCGACTGGCGCCAGCTCAGCCACGCGCTGGCGCTGCGCAGCGTGGACATCCCCTTGGCCGACCCGCACTTCTGGACCATGGCCGGCAGCGTGCGCGTGGCGCAGACCTGCCGCGACTGGGGCCTGACCTGGGGCTCGCACTCCAACAACCACTTCGA
>JANPMR010000146.1:0-1640 GCA_031427055.1 Rubrivivax sp. | reverse complement strand
GGCGGCATCACCTTCGGCATGAACGCCGTCATCGTCGAGGGCATCGAGCGTCGGCTGCGCGTGGGCCAAGTCGCGCGCGGCAGCTTGCGCTTCGAGTGAATCGCCTCTCCACCCTGCAGCTCTACGCGCTGACGGTGTTTGTGTGGGGCACCACCTGGCACGCCATCGTCTACCAGATTGCGCAGAGCACGCCAGAGTTTGGCGTGACGGTGCGCTTTGCGCTTGCCGGGGCCAGCGTGCTTGCGCTGGCGGCCTGGCGCGGCGACAAACTTTGGCTGCCCTGGCGCGCGCACGCTCCGCTGCTGGTGCAGGGCTTGTTCATGTACACGCTGTCCTACTTTTGCCTGTACCACGCCGAGCGCCATGTGCCATCGGGGCTGGTGGCAGTGGGTTACTCGGCGTCGCCACTGCTGGCCGGGCTGGGCGCCTGGCTGATGTGGCGCACGGCGGTGAGTGCGCGCTTCATCGTCGGCGGCCTGGTGGGATTGGCCGGCGTGGCGCTGCTGTTCTGGCCCGAACTGAACACCGCGTCAAGCCGCCCCACGGCCCGCCTGGGCCTTGTGTTGACGGTCAGCGCGGTGCTGCTGTCGTCGGTGGGTTCGCTGTCGGCGTCCCGCAATCCGCAGCGCGGCTTGTCGTTCTGGCCGGCGTTGGGCTGGGGCCTGGTCTGGGGCGCGTTGAGCTCGGCACTGCTGGTGCTGATCAACGACAACAGCGGCCAGCCGCTGCGGCTGCCGTTGACGCTCTCTTGGTGGCTGTCGCTGCTGTGGCTGGCCGGCGCCGGCACTGTGGTGGCGTTCAGCTGCTTTCTCACGCTGCAACAGCGCGTCGGGCCGGGCAAGGCCTCGGCCGTGGGCGTGATGACGCCGGTGCTGGCGCTGGTGGTGTCGACGCTGTTCGAGGGCTACCAGCCCGACGGCTACACGCTGGGCGGCGTGCTGCTGGCGCTGGCCGGCAATGTGCTGATGCTCAGGCGGGACCCTGTGCCGGCAGCGGGATGAACTCGGTCTCGCCGGGCACCGCTGCAAAGCGCTGCGCGGCCCAATCGTCGGCGGCCTGCACCAGGCGTTCACGGCGCGACGAGACGAAGTTCCAGTAGAGAAAGCGCGGCCCCAGCGGCGCGCCGCCGATGAGCACGGCGCGCGTGTCGGCGTCGGCCGAGATCATCGGCTCATCGCCCGGCGCCAGCACCGCCATCTGGTGCGCCGGCACCGTGCGGCCGTCGATCTGCACCTCGCCTTCGACGACATAGATCGCACGCTCGGCGGCCAGCGGCAGCGGAAAGGCATCGCCGGCGGACAGCGCGATGTCCAGGTACAGCGTCTCGCAGCGCACCGCCACGGGCGAATTGGCGCCGAACGCGCTGCCCACCAGCAAACGCACGCGGGCGCCGCCGAGCTCGAGCTCGGGGATCGCCGCGGCCGGCGTGTGCGCAAACGACGGCGCCATCTCTTCGTCGTCCGCCGGCAGCGCGGCCCAGAGTTGCAGACCGTGGCTGCGCCGCACCACGCCACGCAGGTCGGCCGGTGTGCGCTCGGAGTGCACGATGCCGCGGCCGGCCGTCATCCAGTTGATGGCGCCGGGTTCGATGCGCTGGTTGGCGCCGGTGGAGTCGTGGTGCTGCATCGCGCCTTCGAACA
>JANPMR010000145.1:0-10800 GCA_031427055.1 Rubrivivax sp. | reverse complement strand
GCCTGCGCTACAGTGGCCGCCCACCCACCAGGACTACCGGATGACCGACACCGCGCCGCCCATCGAAGTGCTGCCGCGAGACCTCTCGCCGTACCGGCGCGGCAACACCGGCATCGACTACGTCCACCGCTTCGAGTCCGGCCGGCCTGGCCCGCACGTGATGGTCAACGCGCTGACGCACGGCAACGAGTTCTGCGGCATGGTGGCGGCCACGCACTTGCTGGACAGCGGCGTGCGGCCGCGCATCGGCACGCTCACCGTCAGCTTTGCCAACGTGGCCGCGTACGAGAGCTTCGACAGCGAGCGCCCCTTCGACAGCCGGCAGCTGGTGCACAACCTCAACCGCATCTGGTCGAGCGAGTGGCTGGATGGCAGCGAGGACAGCCCGGAATTGCGCCGAGCGCGCGAGATGCGCCCGGCGGTGGCGGCCGCCGATCACATCCTCGACCTGCATTCCACCAGCCAGGCGGTGCAGCCGTTCTGGGTCTACCCGGCCTTTGCGCGCAACGGCGCCGCGGCGATGGCCATCGGCCGCCCCGCGGTGCACCTCGTGATGCCGCGGGGCCTGGGTTCGGGCACGCCGCTGATGCAGCACGGACGGCACGGACGTGAAGACGGCGTGGGCGTGGCGCTGGTGGCCGAATGCGGGCAGCACTTCTTGCGCGCCAGCAGCGATTTGGCCATCGAGGTGGCGCTGGACTTCATCGCCCACTTCGGCCTCATCGAACGCCACCTTGAAGCCCCGGCGGCCGCGCCGCAGCGCTTCGAACTGCTGCAGACCTGGGTCGTCAAGACGCCCGAGTTCCGCTTTGCGCGGCCGCTGGTGGGCTTCGAGACTTTCGCCCACGGTGAACTCATCGCCACCGACGGCATCGAAGCCATCCATGCACCCTGCGACGACTGCACCGTGCTGATGCCGGCACGCCGGCCCATCGTGGGCCGCGAAGGCGTCTACCTCTCAAAACCCCTGAAAGCGAACTGACCCGTGAAGACGATCGACATCAAACGCCGCCATCTCGCCTTGGCGCTGGCCACCACGCCCCTGCTGACCGGCCCTGCAAGGGCTGCCGGCGAGCCCGCCGAGGGCCGCGAGTACGTCCTCGTGCAGCAGCCGCAAGCGGTGGCCGTCGCTGGCAAGACCGAGGTGATCGAGTTCTTTGGCTACTGGTGCCCGCATTGCCGCTCGCTCGAGCCCACGCTCGAAGCATGGGCGCAAAAGCTGCCCGCCGACGTCAACTTCCGACGCGTGCCGGTGGCCTGGCGGCCGGGCCAGGAGACCTACCAGCGCCTGTACTTTGCGCTCGAGGCCGTGGGTGCCCCGCCCAGCATCCATCGCAAGGTGTTCGATGCCGTGCAAGTGCAAGGCATGCGCCTGGACCTGCCCGCGGCGCTGACGGTCTTTGCCGCAGCCAACGGCATCGACCCCAAGAAGTTGGCCGATGCGATGAGCGGCTTTGCAGTCAGCTCGAAGACCCGCGTGGCCACGCAGGTGGTGCAGGCCTACCGCATCGAAGGCGTGCCCGCCTTCGTCGTCCAGGGGCGCTTCTTGACGTCGCCCGAGAAGGTGGGCAGCGACGAGGGCGCGTTGAAGGTGGTGGATGCGCTGGTGCGCAAGGCGAAGACGGCGCGTTGACGCTCAGCAGGCGCCGCTCACGGCCGCCGCTGCGCCGCCCGCATGGCCAGCTCTATCCGGCTGCTGGCGTGCAGTTTTTGCATGATGCGGCTGACGTAGTTCTTCACCGTGCCTTCGGCCAGGAAGACGGCTGAGCCGATGAGCTTGTTGCTCATGCCCTGGGCCAGCAACTCGAGGATGCGCGACTCCTTCGCGGTGAGGGGCTCCTCACTCGTCGCCGTAGACAGCAGCGCCGGCTCGGGCGCCAGCGGTGCGCGCGCGGCGAGCGAGCGAAACTGCTCCATCACCTTGCGTGCGATGGCCGGCGACAGCCGCGACTCGCCGCGGTACACCGAGCGCACGGTTTCCAGCACTTCTTCTTCGGTGGCGTCCTTCAGCAGGTAGGCCTGGGCGCCGGCGCGGATGGCCTCGAAGACGAGTTCGTCGTCGTCGTAGGTGCTGAGCACGACGACGCGCGTGTCGGGCAGCCGGGCCGTGATCTCGCGCGTGGCCACCACGCCGCTGGCGCGCGGCATCTGCAGGTCCATCACCACGACGTCGGGCCGCGTGGCCAGCGCCAGTTCGATGGCCTCCAGGCCGTCGGCGGCCTGGCCGACGATCTCGATGCCGTTCTCGGCGGCCAGCATCATCGCCAGGCCGCGGCGGATGATGGGCTGGTCGTCGACGATCAGAAGGCGCAGCGCGGCGCTGGCGCCGGGCTCGGCGGCGCTCACGCTCGCGCTCACGTGTGCTTTGCTGGCGCTGGCGCAGGCGGCCGCGCGATCAGCGATGCCGCGTCGTGCTTGTCCTGCCCTGCGCCCAACTGCAACTGCAGCTCACCGAACAAGGGCGACGGCAGGCGCGCGGCCAGCAGGCGCATCACCGCCGCCACCGCCAGGCTGGCCTGCGCGGGTGAGAGACTCGCAGAACTCGCCACGGCCGCCGTCAGTTCGTCGGTGATCGTCATGCCGACCCACGGGGGTTTGGGTTGCGCGTGCAACGGGGGCAGCGACAGCAGGGAGAGCGGAGTGAGAACACGTCGGCGAGCTTATCCGAGGCCAGACACGACATGCCAGTGACAGGCGGCACCTTGCGGTCACGAATTCACTCGCGTGGACCGGCGCGCGCGCCGCGTTGCGCAGGCCGGGTGCAGCGGCCATGACGACGCTGCGCCGCCGGCTGGACCCGCGCCTGCACCTGGCCGCGGCCATCGGCTGGGCCGTCTTCGCGGTGGTCACGCTGGCGGCCCTGGGGGCCGCCAACTTGGCGGCCAACGATGCCGAGGAGCGCGCGCGCGGCGATGTCGACGCGCTGCTGGGCGAGCTGGCGACGCAGGTGCGTGATGCGCTGTCTATGAACATCGAAGCCCGCCGCGCGCTGCTGCTGGCCACCGCGGCGCAGGTGGCTGCGCTGCGGGATCGCAACCCGCCCACCATCCGGCGCGTGCTCGAGACCGTGCAGGTGCAGGTGCCCGAGTTTGGCTGGCTGGGCGTCACCGATGGCGAAGGCCGCTTGCTGGCCTCATCGCCAGAGGACGCTGCCGGCGAGGACACCGCGCCGATGGGCTGGCTGCGTGAAGGGCGCCAGCGGCCCTTCGTCGGCGACCAGCGGGCCTTGCCGGCACCGGGCGGGGTGGGCGGCATGCCGACCCAGCGGCGCATCGACATGGCCGTGCCGCTGGACCCCGGCGCCGAGACGGGCGTTGTCGCCGCCAGCCTGCCCTGGGCCTGGGTCGAGGGCGTGATCACCAAGATGCAGCAGGCCTTCAACCGCCAGCGCGAGTTGGAAGTGATGATCGCGGCGCGCGACGGCACCCTCCTCATCGCGCCGTCGCATTGGCTGGGCCAGCGCCTGACGCCGCAGTCCGATCTCAGCGAGGGCGGCAAATACGTCGTCGGCACTCGCACCGAGCTGCGGCTGGCCGACGGCGTGGGGCTGGGCTGGATCGCGATGGTGCGTCAGCGTGCCGATCTCACGCTGGCGCCGGTGTGGAAGGCGCGGCGCTCGGTGTTTCTCATCGTGTTCATGGCCGGCCTGCTGGCCGCGGCGGCGGCCGTGCTGGTGACGCGCGTGCTGACCCGCCGGCTGGCGGTGCTGGCGGCGGCCGCCGAATCGGTGCGGCGCGGTGCGCAGCGCACGCTGGCCGCGCCGCCGGGCGCCGACGAGATCGGCCGCATCGGCGCCACGCTGGCCGAAGTCGTGGGCCATCTGCAGGCCGAGAAGCAGAGCCTGCTGTCGCTCAACGACGAGCTCGACCGGCGCGTGGCCGAACGCACGCTGCGCATCGAGCGCATGGCCGACGAGGCCCGCCACGCCGCCGTCGCGCGCGAACGCCTGCGCATGGCGCGCGACCTGCACGACACGCTGGCGCATTCGCTGATGGCGCTGCTCACGCAGGTGCGGCTGGTGCGCAAGCTGCGCCTGCGCATGGACGCGACCGAGCTCGACGCCGAACTGTCGCGCGCCGAGGCCGTGGCCGCCAGCGGCTTGAAAGAGGCCAGAGCCGCCATCGCGCAGATGCGCGACAACGGCGTGCGTGACGCCGGCCTGGGCCCGGCCGTGCAAGACCTGGTGCGGCGATTTGGCGAGCGCACCGGGGTGCCGGTGGTGCTGGACATCGAGGGCGACGGTGCGTCATGGGCCGATGACCGCGCCGAGACGCTCTTTCGCATCGTCGAAGAGGCGCTGCGCAATGTCGAGCGGCACGCCCAGGCGCGTGGCGTGCGGGTCGAGATCGCGGCTGCCGGGGCGCAGGGCGTGCGCCTGGCGGTGTCAGACGACGGCCTCGGGTTCGACCCGGCGCAGGTGCCCGCGGGCCACTTCGGGCTGCGCGGCATGCGCGAGCAGGCCGCGCTGATCGGCGCGAGCTTCGAAGTCCAGGGCGATCCCGGCCGGGGCACGCGCATCGTCGTCGACCTGGCCGGCGCCTGAATGTCTGGCGCGGCTGGCACGCAGCTGACCGGCGGCAGGTCATGCCGTCGCGGTGACGATCCGCACTGTTGCGGCCGCCCGGCGGTGCCTACAGTGGCGCCGGCAAGGACGCAGCCACGCGATGGCGCTGCTACGGCCCTGGCACCCTCGACACCGACAGGAGACTCGACCTTGACCAAGATCCAGACCGCCAGCCTTGCCGCCGTTTTCGCCCTGCTGGGCGCCTGCAGCAGCGCCCCGATTGCGCCGGCCGCACCCGCCGCACCGGCTGCGCCCACCGCGTCCACCACGCGCGCCCTGGCGCCCGCGCCGACCACACCCGCCGCGCCAGCCCCCGTGGTGGCGCAGAGGCCGGCGTCGAGCTCGAACGTGGCCACCGTGACGGCGGTGAGCGTGCCCGCCTACCTCGACCCGAAGAGCGAGATCTCGGTCGGCCGCAGCGCCTACTTCGACTTCGACGCCGCCGCCCTGAAGCCCGAGTACATCGGCATGGTCGAGCGCCACGGCCGCTATCTGGCGGCCAACCCCAAGCTCAACATCCGCGTCGAAGGCAACACCGACGACCGCGGCAGCCCCGAGTACAACCTGGCACTGGGGCAAAAGCGTGCCGAGTCGGTGCGCCAGGCGCTCAAGCTGATCGGCGTGCCCGAAGCGCGCATGGAAGCCGTGAGCTGGGGCGAGGAGCGTCCCAAGTCGGCCGGCAAGGACGACGCCGCGTGGGCGCAGAACCGCCGCGCCGACATCCAGTACCCGCCCAGGTAAGCGACCTGAGCGACCCGCGCGACATGCGCGACGGACCTTGGGCTGGCTTGTGTGTCAGCCCAGGCCCAGGGCCAGCGTGCTGCGGTAGGTCAGCCAGGCGGCGGCGTAGGCCAGCGCCAGCAGGTAGGCCACCATCACCGCCACCATGCGCCAGCCGCCGGTTTCGCGGCGCACGGCGGCCAGTGTGCTCAGGCACTGCGGCGCAAAGACAAACCAGGCCAGCAAGGCCAGCGCCGTGGGCAGGCCCCACTGCTGCGCGATGATGGGTGACAGCGCCTGCGCGGCATCGTCGCCGCCCGACAGCGCATAGACAGTGGCCAGTGATGACACCACCACCTCGCGCGCCGCCATGCCCGGCACCAGCGCCACGCTGATCTGCCAATTGAAGCCGATGGGCTCGAAGATCACCGCCAGGCCGCGGCCCAGCGTGCCGGCCAGGCTGTACTCGATGGGTGAGCCGGTGGCACCCGGCGGCGGCTGCGGAAAGCTGGCCAGAAACCACAGTGCCACCGTCATCAGCAGGATCACGCCGCCCACACGGCGCAAGAAGATGCGCGCGCGTTGCCACAGGCCTAGCGCGACGTGGCGCGGCGTGGGCCAGTGGTAGGTGGGCAGCTCCATCATCAGCGTGCGCGCCTGCCCGTCCGCGGTGAGCCGCTTGAGCACCCAGGCCACGCCCAGGGCACCGACGATGCCAGCGCCGTACAGCCCGAAAAGCACCAGCCCCTGCAGGCTCATGCCCGCCACCTCGCGCGCCGGCACGAAGGCGCCGATGAGCAGCGCATACACGGGTAGCCGCGCCGAGCAGGTCATGAGCGGCGCGATCAGGATGGTGACCAGCCGGTCGCGCGGGTTGGCGATGGTGCGCGCGGCCATGATGCCCGGCACGGCGCAGGCAAAGCTCGACAGCAGCGGGATGAAGGAGCGGCCCGACAGGCCCACGCCGCCCATCAGCCGGTCGAGCAAGAAGGCCGCGCGCGGCAGGTAGCCCGACTCTTCGAGCAGCAGGATGAAGAAGAACAGGATCAGGATCTGCGGCAGGAAGACCAGCACGCCGCCGACGCCGGCTATCACGCCCTGCACCAGCAGGCTGCTCAGCCAGGGCCAAGCGCCGGTCTGCGGCAGCGCTGCATGCACCCAGCCGCCAAGCGCCGTGGTGGCGGCCTTGATGGCGTCCATCGGCGCCACGGCCCAACTGAACACCGCCTGGAAAACCAGAAACAGCACCAGCGCCAGCAGCAGCGGCCCGGCCAGCGGGTGCAGCACCACGGCGTCGATGCGGTCGCTGGGCGTGTGCGGCACCAGGGTGTCCAGGCCCAGGCGCTGCAGGATGGCCTGCACGCGGTCGGCGTCGGGGGTGTCGTGGTGCCCCGGCGGTGCGGCGGCCGGCCAATGTGCGCGGTCGGCAATCAACTCGCGCAGCGCGGCGTCGCCGCCCGAGCGCACGCCCACAGTGGCCACCACTGGCGTGCCGAGTTCGGCTGCCAGCGCTGCGGCGTCGACTGGCAGGCCGGCACGTTCGGCGCGGTCGGCCATGTTCAGCGCCACCACCACCGGCAGGCCCTGGCGCTGCACGGCCAGCACCAGCTTGAGGTTGCGGCGCAGGTTGGTGGCATCGACGACACAAACCACGAGGTCGGGCCGCTTCTCGCCCACGGCGCGGCCGGCCAGCACGTCGCAGGTCACGCGCTCGTCTGGCGAGCGTGGGTGCAGGCTGTAGGCGCCGGGCAGGTCAAGCACGCGCAGCGCGCGCGCGCCGGTGCCGAGCAGTCGGCCTTCCTTGCGCTCGACGGTGGCGCCGGCGTAGTTGGCCACCTTCTGCCGGCTGCCGGTGAGCAGGTTGAAAAGGGCCGTCTTGCCGCAGTTGGGGTTGCCCACCAGCGCGATCAGCGGGCCACCGCGGTGGACGTGGATGACGGCCGTGGTCACGTCAGCGGCTCCACCTGCACGCAGGCCGCTTCGGCGCGGCGCAGCGCGAAGGTCGAGCTGCCGATGCGCACCGCCAGCGGGTCGCCCGACGGCCAGCCGCGGCGCATCACCATCGCGGTCTCGCCCGGCGTGAAGCCGAGATCGGCCAGTTGCTGCTGCCAGCCGTTGGCTCCTCCGCCAAGAGGCGCTTGCAGCTGCCGCACGCGCAGGCGCTGGCCGGTCGGTGCGTCGGCCAGCGTCGAAGCAGGCCCATCGGCGACGGGGTAGGTGGATGCCGGATGAGACACCGTGTGCATGCCATCATCTTTACGCAAATGAGAAGCGTTCTCGATGCAAACAGGTCGTGTGTTGGAGACGGATCTTGCGCTGGCGCAAATGACCGTCTCATGGGCGACCGGGTCAGGTGTCGCCCTGCGGCGTCCAGGCGCAGGCACCGCCGGCGCTGAATGCCTGCACCCGCCAGGCGCTGGCTATGGGGGCAGCAGGGCCTGACCGGCAGCGACCAGGACCTCGCGACTCAAGCCGTCGAGCAAGCCCGTTGCCGCGCGAGCGTGCTGCCAGTACAGCGCAACATCCAGTGCGGTGTCGGGCACCAGCGCGACGAGCGAGCCATCCCGCAGCTGCGAGCTGATCAGTGCCTGCGGCTGCAGGCCCCAGCCCATGCCGACCTCGGCTGCGGTGACAAAGGCCTGCGGCGACGGCAGGGTGTGGCGCGGCAGGTCCACATGCCGATGGCACAGGCGACGCACCCAGCGGTCCTGCAACCCGTCCTTCGTGTTGAACACCAAGCTGGGCGCCTGCGCCAGGCTGCCAGCCGCGACGCCGCTGGCGAAGTGGCGCGCCACGAAGGCCGGGCTGGCGGCCGCGATGTAGCGCATGGCACCCAGGGCTCGACTGTTGCAGCCGACGGCGGGACGGGCGGTGCCCGTCACCGCAGCGAGCACCGTGCCACTGCGCAACCACGCGGTGGTGTGGTCCTGGTCGTCCACCGCCACCTCCATCAACACCGGGGCGTCGGCTGCGAAAACCGCCAGGGCTGGGGCGAACCAGGTGGCCAGGCTGTCGGCGTTTACCGCGATGGGCAGCGTCACCCGGGCGACACCTTCCGGGGCCAAGGCCGGCAGCGCGCCTTGCAACTCCTGCTCCAGCCATTGCACGCGGTCCATGTGCTGGCACAGGCGCCGGCCGGTTTCGGTGGCCCGGCAGGGCTGACCGCGCACCACCAGCGCGCAGCCCACGCGTTCTTCGAGCAGCCTGATGCGTTGGGACACCGCAGAGGGCGTCACGTGCAGCGCGAGCGCCGCGCGCTCGAAGCTTCCGTCGCGAATGACGGCTGCCAGTGCGGACAGCGCCGAGTAGTCCAGCATAGAGTTAGTTTTGCTACATCGACCTTAGTAGCTTTAGTTTGTCTTCATCGGAATCGACTGGCAAGCTCGCGTCATGATGAGCCTCGATACCCACACCGCGCCCGCCTTCGCGGTGTTCCTCCAGGGACTGGTGCTGAGCCTCGGGCTCATCGTGGCCATTGGTGCACAGAACGCGTTCGTGCTGCGCCAGGGCCTGCGGCGCGAGCATGTGGGCGTGGTGGTGCTGTTCTGCGCCGTAGCGGACGCCGTTCTCATCGCCGCGGGCGTGATGGGCATGGCCCAGGCCCTCGGGCGCAGCCCCGGGCTGGCGCGTGCCCTGGCCGCGGTCGGTGCCGTGTTTCTCGCGGTGTACGGCTGGCGGGCGCTGCAGCGTGCGCGGCATGCGCATGGGCTGACGGCGGCCAGGGGCGGCTCGGGCCTGCAGCGCGGCGCCGCGCTGGCGCAGGCGGCGGCCTTCACGCTGCTCAATCCCCACGTCTATCTGGACACGGTGCTGCTGGTGGGCAGCATCGGGGCGCAGCAACCGGCGACGCTGCGCGGCTGGTTCATCGCCGGTGCCAGCGGCGCCAGCCTGTTCTGGTTTGGGCTTCTGGGCTACGGGGCCCGCTGGCTGGCGCCCTGGTTTGGCCGGCCGCGGGCATGGCAGGTGTTGGACGGCCTGATCGGCGTGACCATGTTCGCTCTCTCGGTACTGCTGCTTCGGCACGCCCTCGTCGGACCCTGAAGGGCACTCATGTACGTTAACCCGCAGCACCGGCTCACTGATCGCGAGGCCATCCACGCGCTGATGGTGGCGCACCCTCTGGGCGCCTGGGTCTGCCATGGCCACGACGGCCTTGTCGCGAACCATGTGCCCTTCATGCTGGATCGCAGCCGGGGGCCGTTCGGCACACTCATCGGACACGTTGCCCGCGCCAACACGGTCTGGCGCGAACTCGGCGCCGCGACGCCTTCAATGGTGATGTTCCAGGGGCCCCAGGCTTACATCACGCCGGGCTGGTATCCGGGCACGGCCGAGCACGGGAAAGTTGTTCCCACATGGAACTACGTGGTGGCCCACGCACACGGTGTCGCGCAGGTGATCGACGACCGCGACAGGCTGCTGGACATGCTCAATCGGCTCACGGACGTTCACGAGTCGCGCCGGGCCGCGCCGTGGCGCATTGGCGACGCGCCTTCGTCGTTCATCGACAAGCTCCTGCGCGCGATTGTCGGCATCGAAATTCCCATTGATCGACTTGAAGGAAAGCGCAAGGCCAGCCAGGACGAAACCATGCAGGACCGGCTCGGCACGGTGCAGGGGCTGCGCGAGGAAAGGTCCGACGAGGCCAGTTCGATGGCTGATGTCGTCATGCAGGCCATCGAGCTGGACGCGGCCGGTCGGGCCTGACGGGCCTTGCGCCGCAAGACGGCCGCCGTCCCTGTTTGCGCGTGCTGCCCGGGCGCTTCCTGGCTGAGCGCGTTTCGCGCCGCGTTGATGCCGGCGGCGCGGCCTACACTGGCAGGCCATTCAGTCACCAGCCGAGGAAAGCGAGTATGTCCATGAGCTTGATCGCTGGCGGCCGTGCGTGCCGCGTCGCCGCATGCGCAAGCATTGCCGTCGTCGTGGCGGTGCTTGCGGGCTGTGGCGCCGAGGTGGCCGGCACGGCAGCCACCGTGGGCGCGCTGCAGGCCGCGCAGGCCCGCCTGCTCGAGCAGATGAAGCAGGCGCAGCAGGCCGAGGCGCGCCGGGTGGCTGGCGCGGCCAGCGCTGCGGATTGACGTGCGGCGTCTCGTCGCTCGCGGGCCTGCCACTACGATCAGCGCATGAGCCGATCCACCGTTGTCACCTTCCGGCTGGCCGCGGCCGGCCGAACCCTGCTGGTCACCGCGACTCTGGCGCTGGCCATGTTGCCGTGCGCCGCGGCACCCAAGGCCGCTGCCCCGACACTGCAGGGCACGATCACCGCCGTCAGTGATGGCATGTCGCTCACGCTGGCCGTGTCGGGCCAGCCGCCTCTGCCGCTGCGCCTGCGCGACGTCGAAATCCCCGACGCCTGCCAGCCCGGCAGCGCCGAATCGCGCCAGGCGCTGGCCGACTTCGCGCTCAACAAGCCGGCCATCGTGCAGCCCGGCCGCCGCGACGGCCAGGGCCGCGCCATCAGCACGGTCAAGGTCGACGAGGCCGACCTCAGCCGGCGCATGGTGGAAGAGGGCTAC
>JANPMR010000144.1:0-4461 GCA_031427055.1 Rubrivivax sp. | reverse complement strand
TCGGGGCGGAAGACACTGCGGTAGCGGAGGGCGTCGGTCATCGCAAGGCGGCGGAGTCGGGGCTGCCAGATTAGGCAACAAGCTAACGTTAACGTCAACCAGGTGACATCTAGGTGATTTCGAGCATGCATTTGTCGCCTGCCGCGGCTAGCATGCCGCATCGACAAATCCAGCCCCTGCTGAAAGGTGAATCTCATGGACATGCAAGCCTGCACCGAAGCCCTGCGCGTCAAGGTGGGTGATTCGAGCGGCCTCAACGCCACCCTCAAGTTCGACTGCGGCGCCGACGGCGTGGCCTACATCGACGGCAAGAGCGTGCCGAACAGCGTCAGCAACGAGAACAAGGACGCCGACTGCACGGTGGCCATCACGCTCGAAAACCTGGCCGCGCTGATGACGGGCGATCTCGAGCCGGCCACCGGCTTCATGATGGGCAAGTTCAAGGTCTCTGGCGACATGAGCGTGGCCATGAAGCTGCAGCGGGTGGTGTGATGTCGGCTGCGGCGAGCGCGCCGGCGCGGCGGCGGTCGTCGCCCGCGTCGTCTCGTTCAGCGCCGACGGCGCAGGAGGTCGTGGCTTCGCATCGTGACGAGGACGCCGGCGAGCTGTTCGGCATTACCGAGCTGTGCGCCGAGTTCGGCATCACGCTGCGCACCATCCGCTTCTACGAAGACAAGGGTCTGCTCAAGCCGCGGCGCATCAATGGTGCGCGGGTCTACACGCGGCGCGACCGCGCGCGCCTGGCGCTCATCCTGCGCAGCAAGGCCATCGGCGCCTCGCTCGAGGACATCAAGCAGTTCCTCAGCCTCTACGGCACGCACGGCGAAGGCCGCGTGCAGCAGATGCGCTACGTCATCGAGCGCACCGACATCGCCATTCGCGAGCTCGAGGCCAAGCGCGCGCACATCGAGGCCTCGTTGGCCGAGTTGCGCGTCATCAACGCCAGTGTGAAGAAGGCGCTCGACGCCAAGAAGGACGCCTGACCGATGAGCTTGCCGAACTTTCCTTCAGGCTGGATGACTGACGAGCACCGCATGCTGCAAGACGCCGCGGCGCGCTACATCGCCGACAAGTGGGTGCCGCGGGCGGCCGAGTTCCGCGCCGCCGGCATGCTGGGCCCGGATGTTTGGCGCGAGGCCGGCGCCAATGGCCTGCTGTGCGCATCCACGCCCGAAGCCTACGGCGGCGGCGGCGGCGACTTCGGCCACGAGGCGGTGATCCTGCTCGAGCAGGCGCGCGCCAACATCAGCGGCTGGGGCGGCGGCCTGCACTCGGCCATCGTCGCGCCCTACCTCCTGCACTACGGCAGCGAAGAGCAGAAGCGCCGCTGGCTGCCAAAAATGTGCACCGGCGAATTGATCACCGCCATCGCCATGACCGAGCCCGGCACCGGCAGCGACCTGCAGAGCGTGCGCACGTCGGCCAAGCGGGTCACGGATGGCGATGGCGACGCGTACGTCATCAATGGCGCCAAGACCTTCATCACCAACGGGCAGACCGCCAACCTCATCGTCGTGGTGTGCAAGACCGGCGCCGAGGGCGGCGCCAAGAACATCTCGCTGGTGATGGTCGAGACGAATGGCGCCAGCGGCAAGGACCCGGCAGTCGCGGGCTTCCGCCGCGGCCGCAATCTCGACAAGATCGGCATGAAGGCGCAAGACACGTCCGAGCTCTTCTTCGATGAGGTGCGCGTGCCGGCCGGCAACCTGATCGGCGGCAAGGAAGGGCAGGGCTTCTTCCAGTTGATGGAGCAACTGCCGCAAGAGCGCCTGATCATTGCCGTCAGCGGCGTCGGCGCGATGGAGCGTGCGCTGGCCGACACCCTGGCCTACACCAAAGAGCGCAAGGCCTTCGGCAAGAGCATCTGGAACTTCCAGAACACGCGCTTCAAGCTGGCCGAGGTGCAGGCCGTGGTGCTGGCCGCGCGCGCCTTTGTCGACGCCTGCATGGCGGCGCACCTCAAGGGCGAGCTCGACGCCGCCCGCGCCGCGCTGGCCAAGTGCTGGGTGAGCGAACAGCAGTGCAAGGTGATGGACGAATGCCTGCAGCTCTTTGGCGGCTATGGGTACATGATGGAATACCCGATTGCCGAGCTGTACGTCGACGCCCGTGTGCAGCGCATCTATGGCGGCACGAATGAGATCATGAAAGAACTGGCCTCGCGATTCATGTAGACGGGCCACTGGAGCTGACACCATGAAACTGAACGACATCCCCGAAGTCATCGAGCCCACCGCTTCGCGCCAGGCGCTCGAGGCCACGCTGGCGCTGCAACGCCGCGCCTACCACGCGCATCCGGTGCCCAGCAAGGCAGAGCGCATCCAGGACCTCAAGCGCCTGCAGGCCTTCGTGCGCGAGAACGAAGACGCGCTCTGCGACGCCATCAGTGCCGACTATGGGCACCGCTCGCGGCACGAAACCCGGCTGGCCGAGATTGCGCCGTCCGTCGATGGCATCAAGTACGTCATCAAGCAACTGGGCAAGTGGATGCGGCCGCAGCGGCGCCATGTCGATCTGATGAGCTTTCCGCTCGCGCGCAACCGTGTGCAGCCGCAGCCGTTGGGCGTGGTGGGCGTCATCGTGCCGTGGAACTTTCCGGTCTTCTTGAGCTTCGTGCCACTGAGCTACATCTTCGCCGCCGGCAACCGCGCGATGGTCAAGATGAGCGAGAACTCGCGCCATCTCACAGCCTTTCTCATCAAGACGATGCCGGCCTACTTTCCGCCCGACAAGCTGCAGTTCATCGACGAGACCGGCGGCGTTGGCATCGAGTTCTCGCAACTGAAGTTCGATCACCTGCTGTTCACCGGCTCGGGCACGACGGGCCGCGCAGTGATGGCCGCGGCCGCGGCCAACCTGTGCCCGGTGACGCTCGAGCTGGGCGGCAAGGCGCCAGCCATCGTCTGCGATGACTTCTCCCTGCAACTGGCGGCCGAGCGCATCCTGTTCGTCAAGTGCTTGAACGCGGGCCAGATCTGCACCAGCGTCGACCACGCCTGGCTGCCCGAGGGCAAGATCGCGGCCTTCGTGCAGATGGCGCAGGCCATCGTGCCCAAGCGCTATCCCAGCCTGGCCTCACCCGACTACACCTCGATCATCGACCAGCGCTCCTTCGACCGCCTGCTGGCCGCCCTGGACGAGGCCAGGGCGCGCGGCGCCACCGTGCTGGCGCTGCTGCCGGGGCCGGCCTTCGACGCGGCCAGCCGCAAGATCGCGCCCCACATCGTGTTGAACGCACCCGATGACTGCGTGCTGATGCAGCGCGAGATCTTCGGCCCCATCCTGCCGCTGCGTGGCTATCGGCAGCTCGACGAAGTGGTGCAAGCGGTGAACGCCGGTGACCGCCCGCTGGCCATCTATCCCTTCAGCCATGACGCCGCGCAAGTGCAGCACCTGATCGACCATGTGATGAGCGGCGGCGTGTCGGTCAATGACGCGCTTTTCCACGTCGCGCAGCACGACCTGCCCTTCGGCGGCGTGGGTGCCTCGGGCATGGGCCATTACCACGGCCGCGAGGGCTTCGACACCTTCTCCAAGCTGCGGCCAGTGTTCCATCAGGCGCCCGTGTCGGCGATGAAGTTCATCGGCCCGCCTTACGGGCGCTTTGCCGACTTCATGCTGAACTTCTTGATCAAGTGAGGTTTCACCGATGAGCACCGCCTACATCTACGACCACGTGCGCACGCCGCGCGGCAAGGGCAAGAAGGACGGCAGCCTGCACCAGGCCACGCCGGTGTGGCTGCTGCGCACGGTGCTGCAGGCGCTGCAGCAGCGCAACGCGCTCGACACCGCGTTGGTCGACGATCTGGTGCTGGGCTGCGTGACGCCGGTGGGCGAGCAGGGCGCCGACATCGCGCGCACCGCGGTGCTGGATGCCGAGTGGGCGCAGACGGTGGCCGGTGTCACGCAGAGCCGCTTTTGCGCCAGCGGACTGGAGAGCGTCAACCTGGCCGCCGCCAAGGTGGCCAGCGGCTTCGAAGACCTGGTGGTCGGCGGCGGCGTCGAGAGCATGAGCCGCTGGGCCATGGGCAGCGACGGCGGCGCCTGGTTCATGGACCCACGCATCAACCACAAGCTGGGCTTCGTGCCGCAGGGCGTGGGCGCCGACCTCATCGCCACCATCGAAGGCTGGGGCCGCGCCGATGTCGATGGCTACGCGCTGAATTCGCACCGCAAGGCGGCTGCTGCGCGCGCGGCCGGCCATTTTGCGAAGAGCATCGTGCCGGTGAAGGACATCGCCGGCCTCTTGATGCTCGACCGCGACGAGACCATCCGAGAGGGCGCCACGGCCGAGGCCATGGCCAAGCTCGATCCCAGCTTCGCCATGATGGGCGGCATGGGCTTCGACGCCACGGCGTTGCGCAAGTACACGACGGTCGAGCGCATCGAACACATGCACCACGCCGGCAACTCGTCGGGCATCGTCGACGGCGCCGCGCTGATGCTGGTGGGCAGCGCGGA
>JANPMR010000143.1:0-11167 GCA_031427055.1 Rubrivivax sp. | reverse complement strand
GTGCTGCTGGCCGACGTGTCGGGCTACAGCGCGCTGGCGGCGCGGCTGGCCGAGCGCGGCGCTAGCGGGCCCGAGACGCTGTCGCAACTCTTGAACGCCAGCTTCGAGGCCATGCTGCGCGAGGTGCATGCGCGCGGGGGCGAGGTCGAGCGCTTTGCAGGTGACGCCTTGCTGGCCACGTTCCGGCCCCTTGCCGACACCCTGGCCGGCGCCGTGGCGCGGGCCCGCGACTGCGCCCAGGCCATCACCGCGCGGCTGGACGGCTCGCGTGCCGGCGACGTGGACCTGGGCGTGCACGCGGGCGTCGCCGCCGGCACCCTGAACACGCGCCACCTGCCCTTGCCGGGGGGCGACCGCATGTTCGTGATGCTCGGCGAGCCCTTGCGCGATGCCGCCGCCGCGGTGGCCGATGCGGCCCGCGGCGAGGTGCGGTTAACGCCCGCGGCCGAGCAACTGGCCGCGCGCGCCGCGCCCGCGGCCGCGCCGCGCGCCGTGCCCTTGTCGCTGGCGCGCCATGCCGACCTGGCGCCCTACATCCGCGGTGCCCTGCGCGACCGCCTGGACGTGGCCGCCGACGCCAGCTGGCTGGCCGAACTGCGGCGCATCACGGCGGTGTTCGTGATGCCGCGCTGCGACGCCACCGACGCCACAACGCTGGCCCGCGTCGCGCAGGTGCTGGACGGGTCGGCGCGGCGCTTTGAGGGCCTGCTGCACGAACTGGGCGTGGACGACAAGGGCCTGGTGGGCGTGCTGCTGTTTGGCCTGGGCCGCACCCACGAAGACCAGGCCCAGCGGGCGCTGCGCGCCGCGCACGCCGTGCACCAGGGCCTGGCTCAGGCTGGCTTGCACGCAGCACTTGGCGTGGCCAGCGGCCGCGTCTACTGCGGCGTGGTGGGCGACGAGAAGTGCAGCGAGCTGGCGGTGGTCGGCGACGCCATGAACCTTGCCGCGCGCCTGATGCAGGCCGCCGGTGACGGCGTGCTGTGCGACAGCGCCACGGCGGCCGAAGAATCGGCGCAGCGGGCCTTCCGTTTCGAGGCCCTGCCCGAGCTGCGGCTCAAGGGCATGGCGGCGGGCGTGACGGCGCAGCGGCCGATGCCACGCACGGACGCCCTGGAGACACCGACGCGCCGGCCGACGCTGGCGCCGCTGGGCCGCGCGGCCGAGTGGCAGGTGCTGCTGGAGACGCTGTCGCCCGTGGCCGCGGCCGCACGCGGCCAGGCCGCCGACGCGACGGCGCCCGGCGCGCCGGCGCGCGCACTGCTCATCGAGGGTGACCCCGGCATCGGCAAGTCGGCGCTGCTGGAGGCCGCGGCCGCCGAGGCGGCCCGTCTTGGCGCGGCGCTGATCCGCATGCAGGGGCAAGAGCTGGAGCAGGTCTCGCCCTACAACGCGTGGCGCGGCGCGGTGGCGCAATTGCTCGGCGTCGACCTTGCCGCCGACCGCTCGGCGCAGCTGACGCGCCTGCGCATGTCCCTGGCCGCCGAACCCGAGATGGCCAGCCTGGCGCCGCTGCTCGCAGCCGTGCTACCCCATGCGCCACCGACCACCGGCGCCGTGGAGTCCCTGGACGCGCAGGCGCGCTCCGAGCGGCTGCGCGAGCTGCTGCTGTTCTTGCTGGCGCGCGCCGCAGCGGTGATGCCGCTGGTGCTGGTGGTCGAAGACGCGCATTGGCTGGACTCGGCCTCGTGGGCACTGCTGCAGGCTGGCGCCACGCAGCAGCTGCCGCTCATCGTGCTGGCCTCCAGCCGGCCGCTCGAGGGCGAGGCAAGCTCGCCGATGAGCCTGTGGCGCGCCGCATCCGGCGCGCGCCTGCTGGAGCTTGGCCCGCTGTCGCGCGAGGCCGCGGCCGAGCTGATGCGCCGCAAGCTCGGCGTGAGCGCCCTCACCGAAGGCGTCGAAGCCCTGGTACACGAGCGCGCCGCAGGGCATCCGTACTTCACCGAAGAGCTCGTGCTGGCCCTGCGCGACGCGGGCGCGCTGCGCCTGGACGGCGGCCTGTGCTCGCTGGCCGTCAACGCCGGCGATCGACATGGCGCGCAGGCCGTGCCCGACACGCTGGAGCGCGCGCTCACGGTGCGCATCGACGCTGTCGGCGAGGCGCAGCGATTCGTGCTCAAGGTGGCTTCGGTGCTGGGGCGCGACTTCGCGCTGCACGAGCTCGAGGCGGTGTACCCGCTGGAGCGCGGCAGGGCGCAGCTGCCGTCGCACCTGGCGCGGCTGGTCGATAACGAACTGCTGCTGGTGCCGCTGCCAGGGCACTTCCGGTTCAAGCACGCGATCACGCGTGACGTCGCCTATGGCTTGCTGCCCTTCGGTCTGCGGCGCGACCTGCATCGCTCGCTGGCCGAGCACCTGCAGCGGCAAGAGGCCCATGCGGCGGCGCCGCAGTCGCAGGCGCTGCTGGCCCACCACTGGTCGCAGGCCCAGGTGGCCGACAAGGCGCTGGCGGCGAGCGAGGCCGCCGGCCTGCAGGCCATGGCGCGTTTCGCCAACCGCGAGGCGGTGTACTTTCTGCGCGAGGCCCTGCGCTGGAACGAGCAACTCGGCCGCCCCACGCCGCACGAGCGCGTGGCGCAGTGGCACTCGACGGCCGGGCTCGCGCATCGCCTGCTCGGCGAACTGCAGGCCTCGCGCCAGAGCCTCGAGGCAGCGCTGCGCGAGCTGCGGGCGCCGGTGCCGGCCAAGTCGCCGGCCGGTCGGCTGCGCCTGGGCTGGGCCCTGCTGCAGTTTGCCTTCATGCGCCCGCATGTCGGACAGGCCGGCGAGCCCGCCAACGCGGCCAACACCGCGGTCGACGCCTACGCCCAACTGGCCATGCTGGCCTACTACGAGGGCGACGTCGAATTGATGACCGCCTGCACCGTGCTGGCTGGCCGCGTCGCGCAGCGCGCGGCGCCGAGCCGCGAGGTTGCGGCGCTGCACGGCTCGCTGGCCCACACCGCGGTCTTCTTTCGCCTGGGCGGCGCCACGCAAAGGCTGATGGCGTCGACGCAGAGCGTCGCGCAGCGCGTGCCCACGCCGCTGGTCATCGGCACCGCCTGCCAGTTCACCGGCCATCTGGCGGCCTGCCAGGGCGACTTCACACGCTACGCGGCCGACATGACGCGGGCCCACGACGCCTACGCCGAGCTCGGCCGCTGCCGCCAACTCGAAGAGGCCGAGACCAATCTCACCTGCCTGTACACACACACCGGCCAGCTCGAGCGGGCGCACGCCATGGGCGTGGCGCTCGAGCGCAGCGGGCGCGCGCGCGACGACCTGCAGACCGCCGGCTGGGGCGTCGTCGCCCAGGCCCGCGCGCGCCTGGCACAAGGGCGACATGCCGAGGTGCTGGCGACGCTGGAGAACAGCGAGCGCCTGACGATCGACACACCGACGCGAATCGAGGTCGCGGCCACGCGCTCGCGCGCGCTGCTGCGAAGCGGCCTGCCCGCCGAGGCACTGGAGCGTGCGCTCGAAGCCCTGAGCTGCATCGAGAGCGTGCAGTCCACGTCTTACTTTTCGCTGCTGCCCTACGGCCACACCATGGACACGCTGGTGCGCCTGGCAGTCGGTGACGATGCGCTCGCGGCAGCGCGCGCCCGTGAAGCCGCGCCACGCATGCTCAAGGCCTGGCGCAGCTACGCGGCGCTGCTGCCCGTGGCCCGCATTCAACTCGCCGTGTGGACCGGCGCCCTGGCCGAGGTGCAGGGCCGCCCGGCCGACGCCCTGCGCGCATGGCGCAGCGCCTGGCGGCTGGCGCAGGATTCGCAGGTCCCGCTCGACACGCCGATGGCTTGCCGCTGGCTGGCCCGCGGCCTGGCCGGCGCCGAACGCCGGGCGATGCTGGAGCAGGCGGCCGAGGCCTTTGCCGCGCTCGAACACAGCTTCGACGCCGAAGAGGCGCGCGCCGCCGCGCGCGGCCCGCAACAAGCCCCTTCCGCCCCCACCCCCGCTGCCGAGGAGATGCCCGCATGAGCCTTTCGTCCACCCCCCGCGGCCGCGAACGCGTGGTGATCCTCGGCGGCGGGGTCGGTGGTGTCACCGCCGCCTTCGCGCTCACGCAGCCAGAGCTTGGCGGGCGCTACGACGTCACGCTCTACCAGATGGGCTGGCGCCTGGGTGGCAAGGGCGCCAGCGGCCGCAATGCCGACGAGCACCAGCGCATCGAGGAGCACGGCCTGCACATCTGGCTGGGCTTCTACTACAACGCCTTCGCCAACCTGAAGCGCTGCTATGAAGAGCTTGCACGCGACCCGGCCGCGCCGCAGGGCACCTTCGAGAAGGCCTTCATGCCGCAGCATGTGGGCACGCTGATGGACGACGGGGTGCGCGCCAGCGAGCCCTGGGCGCGGTGGGACATCGAGATGCCCTCCACCACCGACACCCTGACCGGCGGCGAACAGCCCAGCGTGTTCGGCTACCTCGAGATGATGGTGGCGTGGATGGCCGAGATCGCCGTCGCCGAGTTCAAGGCCGAGGTCGCGCAAGAGGGTCTGTTGTCGGCGCTGTGGCAAACGATGCGCTTCGCGGTTCATGGCGGCGCCACGCTGCTGCACGACGCCTGGTATGTGCTGCGCGAACGGCGGCAAGGGCGCAGCACCAGCGAGGCCGTGCGCGAGGTGGTGCTGAACGCCGCAACGCACGCACAGGCCTATGCGCACGGTCTGCTCGATGCGACGGACACACCACCGCAACGCCGGCGCATGGCGCAGGTGGTGGACATCGCCTGCGCCACCATCCAGGGCCTGTACGCCGGTGGCATCGTCACCGAGGGCCGGCCATTCCAGTCGCTGGACGACATGGGGCTGCTGGATTTCCTCAAGCGCCACGGCGGCCACGACGCCAGCATGGACAGCCCGCTGCTGCGCGGCTACTTCGACCTGGCCTTCGGCTTCAAGCGCGGCGAACTGGGCCAGCGCCACGAAAACGCCGCCGCGGGCACCGCCATCTACGCCATCCTGCGCGTCTGCTTCGAGTACCGCGGCGCCTTCATGTGGCGCATGACTGCCGGCATGGGCGACACCATCTTTGCGCCCTACTACCAGGTGCTCAAGCGCCGCGGCGTGAACTTCAAGTTCTTCCACCGCGTCACAAGTCTGGAGGCCGGCACCGACCCCGCCACCGGCGCGCCGCGTGTCGAGCGCGTGCACCTGGCGCGCCAGGTCGACGTCATCGGCGGTGACGCGGCCTACGACCCGCTCGTGAACGTCAAGGGCCTGCCCTGCTGGCCGAGCCTGCCGCGCTACGAGCAGATCGTGCAGGGTGAGGCGCTCCGATCCGGTCCGAACGGTGAGCCCTTCGATCTGGAGTCGATGTGGAGCGGCTGGACCGACGTCGACCCCGACCTGCGGCTCGAGGCCGCCGACTTCGACCACCTCGTGCTCGCCATTCCCGTCGGCGCCCATCCGGTGATCTGCGCCGACCTGATGCGCGCCAGCGCGCGCTACCGCGAGATGGTCCACAAGGTGCAGACGGTGCAGACCTTCGGCGTGCAGGTCTGGCTGGACCGCGATGTGCAGGCACTGGGCTGGCCCGTGCCGAGCATCGACGGCCGGCCTCAGCCCGCGGTGGTCGACTCCTACGCCGATCCCTTGAACAGCTTTGCCGACAACTCGCACCTCATCGCGATGGAAGACTGGCGCGCGCCGGTGGTGCCACGCACGCTGCTCTACTTTTGCGGCCCGCTGGCCGATGAGCGGCCGCCGCTGGAATTTGCGCCGGCCTCTGACACGACCTTTCCGGCACAGCAGAGCCAGCGCGTGAAGGACATGGCCATCGCCTGGTTCGGCCAGTACACGCGCGCCATCCTGCCCGGCGCCTGCCTGCCGGGCGAGGCCGGCCTGGACTGGTCCGCCCTCACCGATGCCCAGGGCCGCAGCGGCGTGGCGCGCTTCGACGCGCAGTTCTGGCGCGCCAACATCGACCCCAGCGAACGCTATGTGCTCAGCGTCGCCGGCTCGACCAAGCACCGCCTGGCGGCTGACGACAGCCAGTTCAGCAACCTCGTGCTCGCTGGCGACTGGGTCGACAACGGCTTTGCGGTGGGCTGCGTCGAATCGGCCACGCTGGGCGGCCTGCAGGCCGCGCGCGCCATCACCGGTGGCACACAACCCTTGTACGGAGAACAGACCATGGAAGCTGGACGCTATGGCGCCACGCGCCGCGCTGCGATGCCCACCTACTCGCCCGAGCTCAACGACCTGGAGCTCAAGCCGCCCTACCACTTCAAGAATCTCACCATCCGCAGCTTTCCGCTGCGCGCCGACCCGATCCGGCTGCAGCAGGTGGTGGACCGGCTGAACATCGCGCCGCCCGAGATCTGCGAGGTGCGCGCCATCTCCAACCTGGTCTTCATGCAACTGGCGCAGTACCCGTACCTGGAGTCCGACCCCGACCCCGAGGGCTGGTTCACCGAGAACGAACTCGGCTTCGCTATTCCGGTGGCCGTGGGCAAGCGCGTGGCGGGCGTGTTCGTGCCCAGCCACGTGGCCTATTACTTTGCGATGTTCTTCGTCGACAACGACTTCGCCATCGCCACCGGGCGCGAAGTCTTCGGCTACCCCAAGGTGGCCAGCGAGCTGAAATTCGGCGCGCCCGGCGACCCCCAACTGCTGGAGGTGGAGACCCTGGCCCTGCCCCGCCTGGGCAGCACAGAGCGCGCGCGCCGCGTCAAGCTGGTGCAGGTGCTGGAGACGCGCCGCCTGACCGGCCTGCGGGCCTTGCTGTCCGAGGTCTCGGGCCTGATCAGTGAACTCGGCGACCTGACCTTCGGCCCGGCGGGTTTGGTCGACCAGGCCAGCCCGGGACTGTTCAAGGAGCTGATCCAGACCTTCGGCCGCAGCGAGATCGGCATCGTCAGCCTCAAGCAGTTTCGCGACGCGGCCGAGCCGGACAAGGCCTGCTACCAGGCGGTGGTGCTGTCGGCCTTCAAGATCACGGCCTGGCACCGCCGCGGCCTGCTCAGCGGCGAGTACGGCGCGCGCATCGCCCGCGAGGCCAGCATGCCCATCGTCGACGCCTTCGGGCTGCAGGTCGGCGCCGATGGCCTGGTGGCCACCTTGCAGCCCTTCGCGATGGAGTTCGACTGCACGCTCACCGTCGGCACCAACCTGTACGTGGCGCCCTGAGGCCTTTCGCCTGACGGTGCCTCATACCAACTTGCGATCAGATGTCCGAAGTGAAGGCGCCGTTCGCGGCCGTAAGCTGGCCGAGCCGGACCGCGTGGTCTCCCATTGACAAGCACGAGGTATCGACTTAGATTGAACGAATGGTTAAGCCATCTGTTCAATCTGTGCCCGATCTCGTCGCGCGCGCCGACGGCGCGGCCACTCGCGGCGCGATCCTCGACGCCGCGTTGCGCCGACTCACCGAGGTCGGCTACGCCCGGCTGAACCTGCGCGACATTGCCCAGCAGGCCGGTGTCAACCATGCGCTGATCAACTACCACTTCGGCAGCAAGCAGCAGCTGGTGCTCGCCGTGCTGGACGCTGCCAACCAGCGCCTGATCGACAGGCAAGAGCGCATGTATGCGCAGCCGGTGCCGGCCTCCGAGAAATGGCGCCAGGCCTGCGCCTTCTACGAGGACGACCTGCGCTCGGGCTTCGTGCGGCTGACGATGGAGATGATGGCGGCGAGCTTCACCGACGAGACGCTGCGCCGCGAGTTCGTGCCGCGCATGCTCGCGTGGCACCGGCTGATCGACGAGGAGGTCGCGCAGACGATCGCCCGCCACGGGCTCGACCTGCCGGTGTCCGCGCGCGCGATCGGCGCCTTCATCTCGTGCTTCTGGGTCGGCATGGAGGCACAGATGACCGTCGGCATCGATGAGGCCGACGGCCACTACCTCGAGGCGCTGCAGGCCATGCACGCGATGCTTCTGGCGCTCGAGGCAGGGACGACCCGTCGGCGTCGCCGAGCCCCCGCGCAGCCCACACCTGCCTCCAAACCGAGGAGGCCGCGATGAACGCCACCAACCTGTCCGCCCCGTTCGATCGCCTGTCGATGTGGGCCGGCCCGCTCCCGCCCCCCGACACGCTGCCCGACCCCTATCCTTTCGAGACCGCGACGCCCGATGCACAAGGCTGGGCGACGAGGGGCGGCGTGCGCACCTGGTACGGGGTGTACGGCACGCAAGGGCCGTGGCTGGTCATCGCGCCGCTGAACCAGATCGGGCATGCGAGCGCGCACAAGGCCATCGTCCCGTACCTGTCCTGCCATTACCGCGTGCTGGTCACCGATCCGCGCGGCAACGGCCGCTCAGACCGTCCCGAGTCGCCAGACGCCTACAGCTTCAACCATCTCTACGAGGACTTCGTTGCGGTGCTGGACGCGGCCGGCGTCGAGCAGGCCGCGGTGTTTGCCATCTCGGCGTCGACGCTGCCCGCGATCCGCCTCGCGGCAGAACGCCCCGAGCGGGTGTCGCACCTGGTGGTCGTTGGCGGCTTCGCCGAGTCGATGGTCACCGGTACGTCCAACGGGCCGCGCATCGCGAAGATCAACGAGCGCATCGAGAGCGACTGGCCCGGGTACGTCGACTGGTTCTGGGGTCTGCTCTGCACCGAGCCGCACTCCACCAAGCCTTTCGAGGACGGCGTCGCGTACAGCAACGGCACCAATCCGCACATCCACCGGCTGACCCGCGCCTGCTGGTTCGACGTCGACATGCGGCCACAGGCACGCGAGGTGCGCTGCCCGACGCTGGTGATCCACGGCGACGCCGATGAGCGCGTGCCCCTCGAGCGCGGCAGAGTCGTCGCCGAGCTGATCCCCGGCGCCCGGTTCACCACCATCGTGGGCGGCGGCCACCTGACGCAGTCACGCGACCCGGTCGCCTTCTGCGGGATGCTGCGCGACTTCATCGACCCGCCGCGCGCTCGCCCCGCCTGGACGCGGGGCATGGCCCGCAAGCCGCGCGCACTGTTCGTGTCCAGCCCGATCGGCCTGGGCCACGTGCAGCGCGACCTCGCGATCGTGCGCGCGATGCGAGCGGCGCGCCCCGAGTTGGAGGTCGATTGGTTCACGGTGGATCCGGCGGCCACCTACCTGGTGCGCGAGGGCGAACGGCTGCATCCGATCACGCAGCGTCTCGCCAACGAGAGCCGGCACTTCGAGCGTGCCGCCGGCGAGCACGACCTGCAGGCCTTCTTTGCGTTGCGCACGATGGACGAGATCATGTCGCGCAACTTCCTGACCTTCGCCGACCTGGTGAGGTCGGAGCATTACGACATCGTGATCGGCGACGAGGCCTGGGACGTCGACTACCACTACCACGAGAACCCTGAGCTCAAGCGCCAGCCCTTCGTGTTCCTTACCGACTTCGTCGGCTGCCTGCCGATGAGCGAGGATCCGCGCGAGCAGTACCTGTGCGCTGATCGCAATGCCGACGACATCGAGCACGTCGCCCGCTACCCTTGGGTGCGCGACCGCGCGATCTTCATCGGCAACCCCGAGGATCTGCCCGATCTGCCCTTCGGCCCGGGGCTGCCGAACATCCGCGATTGGACGCGCCGCAACTACATGTTCAGCGGGTATGCGCTGCCCTTCGACCCGGCGTCGCTGAAGGACGTCGAAGCGCTGCGTGCACGCCATGGCTACCGGATGGACGAGAAGCTGGTGGTGGCGGCGGTCGGCGGCACCGCGGTCGGACGGCCGCTGCTGAACAAGATCGCCGCTTCCTTCGCCTTCATGAAACGCCAGGAGCCGTCGCTGCGGATGATCCTGGTCGCGGGCCCGCGACTGCCCACCGACGGATTCCCCGAGCAGCCGGGCCTGGAGGTCAGGCCCTACGTGCACAAGCTGTTCGAGCACCTTGCCTGCTCGGATCTCGCGTTGGTTCAAGGCGGGCTCAGCACCACGATGGAACTGGTCGCGACGCGACGGCCCTTCCTGTCGTTCCCCCTCGAGCGCCACTTCGAGCAGTGCATCCACGTGCGCAACCGGCTGCACAACTACTGCGCCGACTGCTCCGTGCGCTTTCGCGAGGTGTCGCCTTCAGAGCTCGCCGAGCGCGCGCTCGCGACGATGGCCGCGCCCGTCGCGTACCGCGCGGTCGAGACCGATGGCGCCGCGCGCGCCGCGGCGCAGATCCTGGAGGTGATGGAGAACCGCGCCTGGGCGTCGGCGTGAGCCTGGTGCCGTCAGCTTGGCACGCCTGCGTTTCAGCTGCGTGTACGAGGTGCTATTCCAGCCGCTCCCACACCGGGTGATGCCGGCCGGTCTTCCCTGCCGGGACAAGCAGTGGCCCCGCCAAGGTGGACAGGTGCAGGCGGTTGCCCTCGAGCCGGAACTCACGGACCTGCTCGGTGCCCTTCCAGGTCGCGTAGGACGACGCTTCGACGGTCGTGATGAGCCGATTGCCCTCGATCCGGTAGGGCCCCGTGTAGGCCGACTGCGTGACGAAGGACGCCACCAGGTCCTGCGGCGTGGGGGTCGGGCCGGGTGTGGCGCAGCCGTGCCGGGCCTGAAACCGACCACCTTCCGATGCGCTTGATGACAGGTCCGTATCAGACGTCCTCGGGCACCATTTCGATCGCGCCGCAGGGGCACTCGGCGACGCACATGCCGCAGCCCTTGCAGTAGTCGTAGTTGAACTCGAAACGCTTGCCGGGGCCGAGCTTGATGACGGCGTTGTCGGGGCACACGCCGTAGCAGTTGTCGCACTCGAAGCAGTTGCCGCAGCTCAGGCAGCGGCGGGCTTCGAACAGCGCGTTGTCGGCCGACAGGCCGCCCTGCACCTCGTCGAAGCTGCTGGTGCGCCGGGCCAGATCGAGCAGCGGGCGCAGGGTCTTGGGCGCATCGCTGTAGTACCAGGGGTTGAGCTTGTCGAAGGTGGCTATCGCGTGCTTGGGCGCGGGCGCCAGTTTCTGGCCACGCAGCCAGGCGTCGATGTGGCGCGCCGCCTTCTTGCCGTGGCCCACGGCCACCGTCACGTTGCGCTCGGCCGGCACCATGTCACCGCCGGCAAAGAGGCCGGGGTGCCCGGTCATCAACGTCTCGGGGTCGACCTGCACGACACCGTCCTTGACCGTCAGGCCGTCGACGTTGTCGAGCAGCGAGAGGTCCACGTCCTGCCCCAGCGCCAGCACCAGGCTGTCGGCTTCGAGCGTCTCGAACTCGCCGGTGGGCTGCGGGTTGCCCTTGTCGTCGAGCCGCATCTTCTCGATCGTCAAGGCACCATCGCCGC
>JANPMR010000142.1:0-2050 GCA_031427055.1 Rubrivivax sp. | reverse complement strand
GCCGTGCCGCGCCACGCCACGGGCCCGCCTGCCGCCACCATGGCCTGCACCAGCGGCCGCCGCCCCAGGTAGGGCGCCAGCGTGACGAGGCCCGTGACATCGCCTGGATGGCGCATCGCGTAGCTCAGGGCCAGGAAGCCGCCAAGCGAGATGCCGGCCAGCCAGATCTGCCGGTAGCCCAGCGCCTGTGCCGGCGCGATGACTTCGTCGCGCAGCCGCTTCAGCACGCTGCGGTCTTGTACATACCCCTGGTGCGAATCGGCGACCACCACGTCAACAGCCAAGCCACGCTTGCTCACGGCGGCGACGAAGCCTTCGCGCAGCAACTCGGCCGGCGTCATGTGGGCGCCCGGCAGCAGCACCAGCAGCGCCGGCGCGCGCGTGACGGGGCAGGCGCGGTCATCTTGCAAGAGTTCCATCGGGATGGGGCTGGTGCCGCGCAGCAGGCTGCACGCGCCCAGCGTCGAGAGAGCCGCCCCGGCCGCTGCCAGTGCGGCCCGGCGGCACAGCGGCATCAGCGGGTGCCGGTTTCGGCGGCGCTGTGGATGATCCAGATCAGGTAGGTGTTGCTGTCCCAGCCAAAGCCGCCGCCGCCCGAGAACAGCAGCCGGCCCTGGCCCTTGTAGACCGCTTCGTAGCGGTACTTGTCAGAGCCGAAGTAGAACGGAATGAAGGCCTTGCCGGTGGGGTGCGCGCCCTGGTCATTGGGCTGGCCGACGATGCCCATCACCTGCGCCGAGGTCATGCCGATCTTGAGCTGCCCGAACTTGCTGCCCGCCGCGGGCTTGCCGGTGATCTCGCCTTCCCAGTCGTTCAGGCCCTTGAGCTTCTGGCCATAGCCGGCCTCGACCTTGCGCGGGTCAGTGACCTCGCCGCGATCATTCATCCCCGGGCCGATCTTGGGGCTGGCCGGTGCCGCGGCGGCCGCCGGCGCTGCGGCCGGTGCGTATTCGGACTTGGTGCCGCCCGTCGTGACGCAGCCGGTGGCCAGGGTCAGCGCCGCCAGCAGGGCCGGCGCCAGCAGGGTTCTCGAAGACAGTTTCATGCTTGCTCCCGAGTGAGGTGTCCAGGTTCGGCAGCACCGACCGGCGCGCCCCGCGGCATGGTAGTCCAGGCGTGGCGGCGGCTGCATGACAGTGGGCTTGTCCCGGTCTTGGGCTGGTGAGGTGCAGGCATCGCATCCCTTGGGCCCGTGCTATGTCGACCCCCTTGATCAAGCGTCGCCACTGGTTTGGTCTTGCTCTCTTGCCATGGCTCGGCGCTTGCTCGACGCCGGCGCGCGCGCGGCGGCCGCGCTGGTGGCCGAGTGCTACGGCCTGTTCTTGCTCGGCCCGCTGTGGCTGGCCGGGCGCGGGCTGCCGGCGCAGCTGGATGGCACCGAGCGCGTGGACGGTCGGCTGTGCGACGTGCTGCAGTTGTGGATGCAGCCGGGCCTGGGCTTCGCGCCGCTGGACCGCGTGGCCCTGTGCATCGACCGCGAAGACAACGTCACGCGGCGCATGCGCTTCACGCTCGAAGGCTTTGCCAACACCCAGGGCGCGGTGGCCGAGGTCGACACCTTTGACCATCAGCGCCGACACGGCGTGCTGTGGCCGATGCGTTCGCACGAGCGCGTGCTGCACCCCATCGCGTTGCCGGCCCACGACTGGTACATCACCGGGCTGGACGTGAACCGCGGCTACGGGCCAGAAGCCCTGGCCGGCCCGCGCTTTGAAGGGGCTGCCGCCGCGCCCGCTGCGGCGGTGTAGGGCGCCCGTAGCACCGAAGCCTCAGTTCGCGGGGAACTCCGCGCCCAGGATCGCGGCGACATCCTGACGCTCACCGACAAGCCTGACCACATCCAGATGGTCGGCGCGCTCGAAGTAGCACCACAGCAGTGGAAACTTTGCGACCTGCCAGGTGCGAAGCCCTGGAATGCCCAAGCGCTTTCCAAGCACTGGCGAGCCGATGCCGGGGTCAAGTTCGATTTGATCCAGCGCGGCGTCGGTGGCCTTGACCACCCTCACCGCCACACGGGTGCCCGCTTCCTTGCGGTAGTGGCGGACCTCGC
>JANPMR010000141.1:0-4909 GCA_031427055.1 Rubrivivax sp. | reverse complement strand
GCCTACCGCGTGCTGCAGATGCAGCAGAACACCGGCCTGGTGGCGATGTGCGGCCACACGCGGCGCTTCAACCCCAGCCACCAGTGGGTGCACCGGCGCATCGAGGCGGGCGAGTTCGCCATCCAGCAGATGGACGTGCAGACCTACTTCTTCCGCCGCAGCAACATCAACGCGCTGGGCCAGGCGCGCAGCTGGACCGACCACCTGCTGTGGCACCACGCGGCGCACACGGTGGACCTGTTCGCCTACCAGGCACGCAGCCCGATCGTGAAGGCCAACGCCATCCAGGGCCCCATCCACCCGACGCTGGGCATCGCGATGGACATGAGCATCCAGCTCAAGGCCGCCAGCGGCGCGATCTGCACGCTGAGCCTGAGCTTCAACAACGACGGCCCGCTGGGCACCACCTTCCGCTACATCGGCGACAGCGGCACCTACGTGGCGCGCTACGACGATCTGTTCACCGGCAAGGACGAGAAGATCGACGTCAGCGGCGTGGATGTCTCGACCAACGGCATCGAGCTGCAAGACCGCGAGTTCTTCGCCGCCATCCGCGAAGGCCGCGAGCCCAACGCCAGCGTGGCGCAGGTGCTGCCGTGCTATGAGGTGCTGCACGATCTGGAGCGGCAGCTGGCGGGCTGATTGCGGCCCGCCGGATCAGCCCGCCGTGGCGAAGTGGCGGGCCGCCAGCTTGCCTTGCCAGGCGGCGTCAAAGACCAGATCGCAGACCACGTCTTCGGTCGAGCCGCCTTCCAGCGCCAGGCTGCCCACGCGCTGCCAACGCTCGTCGCGAAAGGCCTCGGTCAGGCGCGCGAGCAATGCCTGCTTGTAGGTGGTGTCCTCGCCGGCCAGGTGCGCGCCCTTGGTTTCCAGCAACACCATGCGTGTCTGGCCCTGCGCGGTGTTCATCGCAAACACGAAGTCGGGGTAGACCTTGCCGCGCTTCCAGCCCTGCAGGCCGAGCTGCGACTTGGCCACGTTGCGGTGCCACCAACGCACCGCCTGTTGCTCGTCCAGGTAGCCGGCCACCTTCCACTCGAAATCATTGACATCGGCCGTGCGCAGCGCCGGGGCAAACAGGCTCTTCTCCACCATGCGCCCGTCGGACTCGCGGCTCCACGGCTGCGCCGATCCACTCAGCTCATAAGCGATGTCGGCAGGCAATTCGTAGTCGGCCTGGTCGGCCCGCAGACGGAACTCGATGCGACCTTGCGCCAGAAGGCTACCGAAAACGGCCTCGGCCAGCCGGTCGCGTTCGGACTGCACGTCAACACGCAGCGTCTCGATCAGCGTCGCGGCGGATCGCGCCAGCGCCGCTTCGGCCAGGCCTGATGCGCGCAGCCGCTGTTCCACCGCGGCCAGCCACTGCCAGGTCTGCCAAGGGTTGGGCGCCAGATCTGAAAGCGCACGCACGATGCGTGCGCGGTCCAGCCGCCGGTCGTCGTCTGCCACCGCATCGGTGGCTGTCGCCACGGTGCCAGTCAGCAGCTCCAGGCCCAGGGCCAGGTGCGTGCCTTGCGTGGTGGCCGGTGTGGGCGCCCATTGCGCGGCCAGACCCTCCGTGCGCAGGTCTTCCCACGGCACAAGGGCCAGCACGTCGCTCTCATAGACCAGCGGGCGCCGCGCGCCGTTGTCGTCGCGCCAGGTCACCGTGGGCAAAAACAGCCGCACGCCCTGGAAGTCTTTGTGCCGGCTGGCACGCACGGTGCGCGTGGCCGCGCTCCCGCCCTCGCCATCCTCACCGTGACGCACCGTCACGCCCAGGTCGCCCATGCCTTCGCCTTCGAGCGACTTCTTGATGGCGCCCACCACTTCGCCCGTCTTGGCGTCGTGGCACAGCACGTAGCAGGCGTCCAGCGCGGCGCGCCCCGTCTTGGCCACTTGCGGCAGGCGCAGGATGCGGCCCACCAGCTGCGTCATGGCCGACAGGTTGCGCCCCGCCGCCAGCGCGCACAGCACGTAGGCAAACGGGCAGTCCCAACCCTCTTGCAGCGCCTGCTTGGTGATGATCACGCGCACCTCGCAGGTGGGTGACAGCAGATCGATGTTCTCGGGTTCTTTCAGGTCGTTGCGCTGGCTGGTCTTGATGGCGATGTGCCGCTCTTGCAGGCCCAGGCGCAGCAGGTAGTCCTTGGCGTCTTCGGCGTGGATGCAGCCGGCGTCGCGCATGTCGGCGCCCGTGCGCTCCACCTGCACCAGCAGGATGGGCCGGATGTAGCGCGCCGTCTCGCCATGCAGGGCCGTGGCCTCTGCCTGCAGCTCATCCAGTTGATGCAGCGCTGCCGACAAACAGGCCTGCCAGTCGCTCCAGGGCCGCACGTCCACCTGGATCGGCAGCTTGATCATCTCGGCCTCGTCCAGGTCGGTGCCGCGCACGTTGACCAGGATGTTCGAGCCGCCGACTTCCTTGCCCGCTTTGCTGGACGCCAGCCGCGGCGTGGCCGACAGCTCCAGCATGAAGCAGGGGTTGAAGCCGTCGAGCGTGCGCAGCGCGTTGTCGGTGTAGGCGTGATGCCCTTCGTCGATCACCACCAGCGGGCGCAACAGCCGCATCACGTTGCCCAGGCTGCTCTTGACGATGCTGCCCTTTTGCGCACGGGCTTCCTGCTCGCTCTGGCCGCGGTCGCGGTAGGCATCCAGGTTGGGCACCGCTTGCAGCAGCGACCAATGCGCCTCGATGTCGTCTTCGCGTGGCACGAAACCCAGCACGTTGCCGCGATCGCGAAAGAAGCGCAGCGTCTCCTTGCTGGCACGCGCCGCGCTCTGCAGCATCAGCACCATCACGCACAGGTGCGACTCCACATCCTGCCGCGTCAGGGGCGATGCCTTCTCCAGGATCTTGACGCGCCCGGCCGCCGCCACGTTGAGCATCTGCCGGTACGGGTGATCGCGGTTGGACAGGGCCGCCAGCGTCTGCCGGTAGATGGCCTCGTTGGGCACCACCCACAGCACCAGGCCGTGGTGGCGCTGCAGCCAGCTCTGCATGATTTGCCCGACTGCCGCCGCTGCCAACAGCGTCTTGCCGCCGCCCGTGGGCACCTTCAGGCAGACGTTGGGGATGGCGCGGGCGGCGCCGTCCCAGCGGCTGGTGTGCGGCTGGCCTGCGTAGGGCGCGGGCAGGGCGTGGGCCTTGTGCAGTGCGGCCCAGGCCTTCTTGGGGTAGTCGGCCAGGTCACGCAAGGTGTCGTCGGCGCCTTCCATGGCCTGCACGCGCTCGGCCATGGCTTGGGCAAACGCACGCTGGCGATTCAGCTCGGTGATGTACCCGGCCAGCGCCAACAGCACGCGGCTCTGGAATTCCTTGAGCGACACGCCGCCCAGCGCCTGCACGTCGGCCGCGCGTTGCGGCGGCTCCCAGAACACGCGGCGGTCGCGTTCTGCTTCGGCGCGGAAGGCGTCCGACAGCCCACCGTCTTGCCACCAGCTGCAATCCACCGGGTAGACGATGGGCAGGCGCTTGATGGCCTCTTCCAGCGCCAGGGCGTCGCGTCTTGTGAAGCTGGGTGCATCCGCCAACAGGTCGATGTCGGATCGTGTGCGGTGGTCGCCGCGCGCCCGCGAGCCGAAGATCCACATCCGCTGCAAGCCCGGCGTCTGCTCGCACAAGCGGCGCAGCGCCGCCAGGTTGGCTGCTTCGATGCCGAAGTTGACCATCTCGCTCAAGTGGGGCCCTCCTTCAGCCGGGCGAGCAGCGCGTCCAGCGCAAGCACTGCGTCCTGCCGCACGAAGGCCGCCACCTCGATGGCCAGTGGCTCGTTGTAGGTGTGCGACGTGAGGTTGCGGTACTTGCGCATGTCGGCCCAGCGCCGCTCGTCAGTGATGAGCCGGCGCTTGAAGGCCTCGGGGATGCTGGAAAACGCGTCCTCGTCCAGGTCCACACCGCGCAAGCGCAGCCACCGGTACATCGCCTTCCAGGCGGTCTCGAAGGTGAACTCGAAGCGCTGGATGACGGCATCGCGGATGTACTCGGTCTCAGGCTGGGCCAGCACGTCATGGAGCCTGCCCAGAGCGCGGCCGAAGTGGTCCAGCGCCAGTGCAAAGCGTTGTTCGGCACTCATGGCGTCAGCCCTCCCGGTACAGCGCAAACGGCAGCGGCGCAAAGCTCACGCCGTGCTGGCGCAGTTGCAGGTTGCTCAGGTACTTGGCCGGGGCGAAGACGAGGTGGCCCTTGCGCGTGCCCGCCTTGGCGTCGGCGGCCTGGCCCCAGGCGGCGATGCGCTGCGCAAGGCTCAGCGTCAGTGCCGCCTCAGGGCTCTTGAGAAAGGCCAGCTCCGGGCGGTAGACGAGCCAGACATGCTGGTCTTGTGCCTCGCCCAGGTGCCAGGGCGGCGCATCGGCGGGTGCGGCCGGCAGCGTGCCGCCGGTGGCGGTGTGGAACAGCCACTCGCCCAACGCGGCAAAGCTGGGCAGGCGCTCGCCCGAGAGCATTTTTTCCAGGTCCAGCGGCTCGCCCAGCGTGCAGTAGGTGAAGCTGCCGCCCAGGCCGGGCGCGCGTTCGCTGATGCGGCGCACGCCTTCCACGCGCAGCACACCGTCGTCGACCTTGGTGTCGATGCTGTCGAAGCGGCGCGCGCTGGCGCTGCCCTGGTCGGCGAGGTCGCCCGGGTTGGTGGCGTCGGCAAAGCCTTCACGCGTCCTGATGGCTTCAACTTGCGCCAGCAGCGTGTCGGCTTTCTTCAGTTGCGTGAAGGTGATCTTCTGCTCCAGCAGCGTCTCGCGCTGCGTGCCCACCCAGGCGTAGCCGTGGATGGCACGGCGCACGCGCTCGGCGGTCAGCGTGTCGGCGTAGGCCTCGCCTTCGACCAGGATGAAGCGCCGGCTGCCGCCGTCCTTGGCGTTGGCCTTGAGCACGGCGTGGGCGGTGGTGCCGGAGCCGGCGAAGGAGTCGAGGATGAGCGAATCCCGATTC
>JANPMR010000140.1:0-7729 GCA_031427055.1 Rubrivivax sp. | reverse complement strand
GGCCATGCTGACCGCGTTGCGCGCCAAGCTCGGTCTGCACAGCGAGCGCGACGAGGACCGCGACCTGGCCGACGACCTGCTCAAGCTGATGGCGCAGGATCGCGCCGACTTCAGCATCACCTGGCGCCGCCTGGCCGGCTTTGACAGCGCCGCCGATGCGGTCACCCCGCCCGTGCGCGACCTCTTCATCGACCGCGCGGCCTTCGACGCCTGGGCCACCCGCTACGGCGAGCGCTTGCGCGCCGAGTCGAGCATCGACGCCGAACGCGCTGCGCGCATGAACCGCGTCAACCCCAAGTTCGTGCTGCGCAATCACCTGGCCGAAACCGCCATCGAGCGCGCCCGCGCGGGCGACTTCAGCGAAGTGCAGCGCCTGCTGAAAGTTCTGCAGCGCCCGTTCGACGAACAGATCGAGCACGAGGCCGACGCCGGCTTCCCGCCCGTCTGGGCAACCGAGCTCGAAATTTCCTGTTCATCCTAGAGAGCACCATGCCCCACCCGCAAGACGACCCCCGCTACCCCGTGCGCAAGACCGATGCAGAGTGGCGCGCCGAGCTCGACCCCACGCAGTACCGCGTGGCCCGCCAGGCCGACACCGAGCGCGCCTTCAGCGGCAAGTACTGGGATCACTTTGCCGACGGCAAGTATCTTTGCGTCGGCTGCGACACGCCGCTTTTCGAGAGCCGCACCAAGTTTGACGCCGGCTGCGGCTGGCCAAGCTACTTTGAGCCCGTCAACGCCGAGGTGGTCGAGCGCGTGCGCGACGTCAGCCACGGCATGGTGCGGGTGGAGGTGCGCTGCAACAAGTGCGGCGGCCACCTCGGGCACGTCTTTGAAGACGGCCCCGAACCCACCGGTGAACGGTTTTGCATCAACTCCGCGTCGATCGACTTCAAGGCCGACAAGCCATGACGGCCGACGAGATCGACACGCTGCTGCGTGCGGCCCTGGCACCCAGCGCGATGCAGGTGACGGACGACAGCCACCTGCACGCCGGCCACGCCGGCGCGCGCGAGGGCCGGCACTTCTCGGTGCACATCACCAGCACGCGCTTCGCCGGGCTGGCGCGGGTGGCCCGCCACCGCCTTGTGTATGATTCCCTGGGTCCGCTGGCCGCCCAAGGCGTGCACGCACTGGTCATCAATGCCAGAGCCCCGGACGAAACCTGACCATCGAACCGGCCCCGCATCAAGATGCGCGCGGCCTCCAGTGCCGCACACCGCGGCGCGCCCAGCCCAGAAAGCCTTTCCGCCCATGAAGCCCCAGATTTCCGCCGCGCGCGCGGCCCTTGCCTCTGCTCTGTTTGCAATGTTGTTGCCGCTGGGCGCACAAGCGCAGAACATCGCCACCGTCAATGGCAAGGCCGTGCCCAAGGCCCGTGTCGACCTGCTGCTGCAGCAGGCCGCCCGCAGCGGCCAGCCGGTCACGCCCGAGATGCAGGCCCAGGCCCGCGACCAGGTGGTGCTGCGCGAGATCTTTGCGCAAGAGGCCGCCAAGCGCGGCATCGCCGCCAGCCCCGACTTCGCTGCGCAGATGGAGCTCGCCCGCCAGAGCATCCTGATCCGCGAGTTGTTCGAGGACTACCGCAAGAAGAACCCGGTCGCTGACGCTGACGCCAGGGTCGAGTACGACAAGTTCAAGGCCCAGGCCACCGGCACCGAGTACCGCGCGCGCCACATCCTGGTCGAGAAGGAAGACGAGGCCAAGGGTCTGATCGCGCAGATCAAGGCCGGCGCCAAGTTTGACGAACTGGCCAAGAAGCACTCCACCGACAAGGGCTCGGGCGAGAACGGCGGCGACCTCGATTTCGCCAAGCCCGAAAGCTACGTGCCCGAGTTTGGCGGCGCGCTGACCAAGCTGAAGAAGGGCGAGATGACCGACGTCGCGGTGAAGAGCCAGTTCGGCTATCACATCATCCGCCTTGAAGACACGCGCGAGGCGCAGTTCCCCGGCTTCGACGACGTCAAGGGCCAGCTCAAGCAGCGCATCGAGCAGGCCAGGATGCAGCAGTTCCAGGAAGATCTGCGCACCAAGGCCAAGACCGACTACAAGTTCGCCGCCAAGTAAGCGGCAGCGGCCCGACGGCCGCTTGCGACAACGCCGGACCCTGCGGGGTCCGGTTTCATTTCCGGCGCCCGTTTCGACTGCCGGGCTGTTGGATACTTGGCGCTCGGCAGACCTTGGCCGCCAACCCGCAGCGGAGACTTCGATCATGGGCCTGATGGACTTCATCAAGAAACAGTTCATCGACGTCATCCAGTGGACCGAGGACGGCGATGGCACGCTGGCCTGGCGCTTTCCGATGGCCGACATGGAAATCCAGAACGGCGCCTCGCTCACGGTGCGCGAGTCGCAGATGGCGATGTTCGTCAACGAGGGCAAGGTGGCCGATGTCTTCGGCCCCGGCATGCACACCCTGACGACGCAGACGCTGCCGGTGCTGACCTACCTGAAGAACTGGGACAAGCTCTTCGAGTCGCCCTTCAAGAGCGATGTCTACTTCTTCAGCACGCGCCAGCAGATCGACCAGCGCTGGGGCACCCAGCAGCCGGTGACCATCCGCGACAAGGACTTCGGCGCCGTGCGGCTGCGCGCCTTCGGCAACTACGGCTACCGCGTGGCGGACGCCAGGAAGTTCCACACCGAAATCTCGGGCACGCGCGAGCGTTACACGGTGGCCGATCTCGACGGCCAATTGCGCGGCCTGATGCTGCAGCACATCAGCGACGCGGTGGCCAGCAGCGGCATCCCGTTTCTGGACCTCGCGGCCAATCAGATCGAGTTCGCCAAGGCACTGCACGAGGCCACGGCGCCCTCATTCGACGCGCTGGGCCTCAAGCTCGAGGCGGTGACGCTGCAGAGCGTGTCGCTGCCCGAAGATCTGCAGAAGATCCTCGACCAGAAGATCGGCATGGGCATGATCGGCCAGAACATGAGCCAGTTCCTGCAGTACCAGGCGGCGCAGGCGCTGCCCAAGATGGCCGAGGGCGCGGCCGGCGGTGGTGGGGGTGGCGTGGTGGGCGATGCCATGGGCCTGGGCGCGGGCGTGGCGATGGGCCAGATGCTGGCCAATCAACTGCAAAGCGGCCTGGCCGGCGCGGCGCCCGCAGCCGCGGCGGCAGCGGCGGGTGCTGCTGCGGCGGTGCCCGTGGCGCAGAGTGCTGTCGACATCATGGGCTTGCTCGAGAAGCTGGGCGATCTCAAGACCAAGGGCATCCTCACCGAGGACGAGTTCAGCGCCAAGAAGGCCGAGTTGCTGAAGAAGCTCTGACCAAGCCTTAAACGACTGCAGCCAGCGCCAACTTGGCCACCGACAAGCCGCAGCGCCGCTGGAGCGCGGCCTGCCCCAACTGCGGCGCGCCGGTCGAGTTCGCCAGCAGCGCCTCGGCCAGCGCGGTTTGCAGCTTCTGCCGCAGCACCCTGCTGCGCGAGGGCGAAGCGCTGCGCCGCATCGGTCAGAGCGCCGAGCTGTTCAACGATTTCTCGCCGCTGCAACTGGGCGCGCGCGGCCGCTTTTCTGGCGCCGACTTCACACTGATCGGCCGCCTGCAGCTCGTCTACGAAGGCGGCAGCTGGAACGAGTGGCATGCGCTGTTCGACAGCAGCGACAACAGCGCAGCGCGCCAGAAGTCGGGCTGGCTGTCCGAGGACAACGGCAGCTTCGTCTTCGCCTTCGACGCGCCGCTGGTTGAGCCGCCGCCGGCCGCCGAGTCGCTGGCCGTGGGCGCGCAGCAGGTGTTGGGAGGACAGGGTTGGCGCGTTGCGTCGCTCACGATGGCGCGCATCGGCGCGGCCGAAGGCGAGTTGCCGCAGCCGCCGCGCCTGGACGCGAGCGAGCATCTCATCGCCGACCTGCGCAACGCGCAAGACGAGGTGGCCACGCTCGACTACGGCGGCAGCCCGCCGCAGTGGTCGGTCGGCCGCGCGGTGCGCCTGAACGAGCTCGAGCTGACGGGCCTGCGCGACGACAGCGGCGCCACGCTGGCGTCACGCGCACTGCCCTGCCCTTCGTGCGGCGCCACGCTCGAGCCGCGCCTGGACACCACCAAGTCCATCGTCTGCGGGCAGTGCCACGCGGTGGTCGACATCTCCGCCGGCGCCGAGGTCGACCTGGCCCACTACGCGCAGGCCAACGGCATGGAGCCGCAGATTGCGCTGGGCAGCAGCGGCGAGCTCTCGCTGACCGCGGGTGGCACCGCCCTGCCCTGGCAGGTGGTGGGCTATCAAGAGCGCTGCGATCTGCCCGAGCCGGGCAGTGACGACGAGCAGGTCTTCTGGCGCGAGTACCTGCTCTACAACCGCATCGAGGGCTTCGCCTTCCTGGTCGACACCGAGGAAGGCTGGAGCCTCGTGCGCCCGCTCACCGGCGCACCGCAGCAAGGCAGCGGCGGCAGCGTCGAATGGCAGGGCAAGACCTATCGCCAGCGCTGGCGCTACAAGGCCAAGACGGTGTACGTGCTGGGCGAGTTCTACTGGCGCGTGCAGAAGGAAGACACCTGCGATGTCACCGACTTTGAAGCTGACGCACTGGCGTTGAGCAGCGAACGCAGCGGCACGGAGCTGACCTGGTCGCTGGGCCGCAAGCTCGACGCCGCCGAAGTGATGCGCGCCTTCAAGATCGCCCCCGATCGCAAGGCGGCGCTGACGCGCGACGTCAGCGCGTTTACGCCCGACACCGGCCTGCTGCGCAAGGTCATCATCGGCGTCGTGGCGCTCGTGCTGCTGATCATCCTGATCAACGTCTTCAGCCGCGACGAGTGCCGGGGCCTCAAAGACACCTACGGCGCCGCCAGTACCGAGTACCAGCAGTGCCGCAGCAGCGGCGCGCGCACCGGCACCCGCGGCGGCTCGTGGGGCGGCAGCGGCAGTTCTGGCGGCGGCCACAAATAAACGCGTCACCCTTCACAGGAGAAAACCCATGACTGGATTCGAAGCCCTCAAACCCGGCGTCGTGCTGAGCTCCATCCTCTACGCGCTGATCGGCGTGCTGATCTTCTGGATCAGCTTCGTCATCATCGACCGCATCACGCCCTACAAGCTGTGGGACGAGATCGTCGAGAAGAAGAACGTCGCGCTGGCCATCGTGGTGGGCGCCATGTGCCTGTCGATCGGCCAGATCGTGGCCGCGGCCATCCATGGCTGATGGCGGCGCGGGTGCGCTGCAGCGCCCGCCAGGACAGGCCGTGACGGCGCAGCCCGCCGCACGCATCTCGCTGGCCGAGTTGCTGCTGCTGGTCAGCGTCTTCGTCGTCGCCGCCTGCGGCCTGGTGTACGAGCTGGCCGCCGGCGCGCTGGCCAGCTACCTGCTGGGCGACTCGGTGCTGCAGTTCTCCACCATCATCGGCTGCTACCTGTTTGCGATGGGCGTCGGCTCGTGGTTGTCGCGCTATGTCGAGCGCCAGCTGGTGGCACAGTTTCTCGTCATCGAATTGCTGGTGGGGCTGATCGGCGGGCTCATGCCGGCGGCGCTGTTTGCCGCCCACAGCCTGCTGCCGCCGGGCAGCGTGGCGCCGTTTCGCACCCTGCTGTACGGGCTGGTGCTGCTGGTGGGCGCGCTGGTGGGGCTGGAGATCCCACTCGTCATGCGCATCCTGAAGGCGCAGTTTGCCGACCGTTATGCGCTCAAGGATCTGGTCTCGCAGGTGCTGACCTTCGACTACCTGGGCGCACTCCTGGTGGCGCTGGCCTTCCCGCTGCTGCTGCTGCCACACCTGGGTCTTGTGCGCACCGGCATTGCCTTCGGGCTGCTGAATGCCGCCGTGGCGGTGTGGGCGCTGTTCTTGTTTCGCCACCAGTTGCGGCGCTGGCGTTGGCACGCCGCGGCCTGCGCCGTCACGGTGCTGCTGTTGAGCGGCGCCATGCTGGGCGCTGAGCGCTTGACGACCTGGGCCGAAGACGGCTTCTACGGCGAGCAGATCGTGGTGCGCGAAAGCAGCGACTACCAGCGCGTGGTGGTCACCAACGGCCAGGCCGGCGTGCGCCTGTTTCTCAACGGCAACCTGCAGTTCCATTCGCGCGACGAGTACCGCTATCACGAGGCGCTGGTGCACCCGGCGATGGCCGCCCACGGCGCGCCCAAGCGCGTGCTGGTGCTGGGCGGCGGCGACGGCATGGCCGTGCGCGAGGTGCTGCGCTACCCGGCGGTGGAATCGGTCACGCTGGTCGAGCTCGACCCGCACATGACGCGCCTGTTCTCCACCCTGCCGCTGCTGCGCCGCCTGAACACCGATGCGCTGGCCAGCCCCAAGCTGCGCATCGTCAACGCCGACGCCTTTGGCTGGCTGGAGCGCCTGCCGCCCGACGAGCGCTTCGACGTCATCGTGGTCGACTTCCCCGACCCGTCCAACTTTGCCCTCGGCAAGCTCTACACCACGAGCTTCTATCAACTCATCGACCAGCGGCTCAGCGCCTCGGGCTACGCCGTGGTGCAGAGCACCTCGCCACTGATCGCAAGGCGCAGCTACTGGACGGTGGTGACCACCATCGAAGCCGCAGGCCTCACCGCCACGCCCTACCACGCGCATGTGCCCAGCTTTGGCGAGTGGGGCTTCGTGCTCGCCTCGCGCCGGCCCTGGGCGATGCCGCGAGCGCTGCCGCCGGGCCTGCGCTTCCTCAGCCTCAGCGGCCTGCCGGCGCTGCTGGACTTTCCGCCGGACATGGCGCGGCCGACGGGCCTGCAGCCCAACCGGCTGTCCAACCAGCAACTGGTGCACGAGTTCGAGGCCGAGTGGGGCCGCGTGCATTGATACAGCGGCGCGAACTGCTGGCCCTGGGGGCGTTGGGCGCGGCTTCGCTCGCTGCGTGCGACGCGCCGGCGCCGCGAAACTGGAGCGGCGGCTGGGTCGGCGCCAGCCACGCCCGCGGCCACCGCCTGCACGCGCCGCAGCCGGCCGCGGGTGACGGCCCGCTGCGCCGGCACGCGGTGCTGGTCATCGGCGGCGGCATCGCCGGTCTGGCCTGCGCGCGGGCGCTGGCCGCGCGCGGCGTCGACTTCGCGCTGCTCGAACTCGAAGACGAGACCGGCGGCAACAGCCGCGGCCACGTGATGGCCGGCCACGCCTGCCCGCTGGGCGCGCACTACCTGCCGGTGCCGGACGAATCCGCCGCCGAGGTGCAGCAGTTGCTGCAAGAGCTGGGCCTGGCGCGGCATCAGGGCGGGCGCCTGGTCGTCGACGAAAGGCACCTCTGCCACGCGCCGCAAGAGCGCCTCTTCATCGACGGCCAATGGCACGACAGCCTGCTGCCGCCGCCGCGCGACGCGGCCGCGCTGGCGCAGTACCGCCAGTTTGCGGCCCTGGTGGCGCAGGCGCGGCGCGCGCTAGGCTTTGCGATGCCCAGCACGCGCGCACCCTGGCGGGCAGGACATGCCGAGCTCGACGCCCAGACCTTTGCCGCCTGGCTGGCCCGCCAGGGCATCACCGACGAGCGCCTGCGCTGGTACCTGGACTACTGCTGCCGCGACGACTACGGCGCCGACGCCGCCACGGTCTCGGCCTGGGCCGGCCTGCACTACTTCGCCAGCCGCCATGGCTTTCATCCGCCCGGCGACGACAGTGTCGAGCGCGAGCCCGTGCTGACCTGGCCCGAGGGCAACGCGGGGCTCAGCCGCGCCATCGCAAGGCCGCTGGCCGGGCAGATCCACGCCGGCCGCACCGTGCTGCGCATCAGCCCCGGCCGCCACGAGGTGCAGGTGCTGGCCTGGAACGAGCAGGCCGACGCGCCCGAGCGC
>JANPMR010000139.1:0-1973 GCA_031427055.1 Rubrivivax sp. | reverse complement strand
GACTTCGGCGTGCACTCGGGCATCGGCCTCATGAAGGCCGCCGCGCTGGCGCCGCACGCGGTGCTGCTGCCGGTGGATTTCGAGCAATACCGGCGCTACTCGCGCCTGTTCAAGGCCGCGGTGGCCGAGATCGCGCCGCTGATCGAAGACCGCGGCATCGACGAGATCTACATCGACCTCAGCGACATCCCCGGCGCGCAGGACGCCGTGGGCCACGACGCCACCGGCGGCGTGCGCGCGGTGGCGCAGGAGATCCGCAACAACGTGCGCCGCGCCACCGGGCTGACGTGCTCGATCGGCGTCACACCCAACAAGCTGCTGGCCAAGATCGCCAGCGAGCTCGACAAGCCTGATGGGCTGAGCGTGCTGACGCTGGACGAGTTGCCCGCGCGCGTCTGGCCGCTGGCGGTGCGCAAGATCAACGGCATCGGCCCGAAGGCCGGCGCCAAGCTGCAGGCGTTGGGCATCCGCAGCATCGGTGACCTGGCGGCACGCCCGCGCGAGCAGCTGGTAGAACACTTTGGCCGCAGCTACGGCCGCTGGCTGCACGACGCCGCTCATGGCGTCGACGATCGGCCGCTGAGCACCCACAGCGAACCGGTGTCGATGAGCCGCGAGACCACCTTCGAGCGCGACCTGCATGCCGTGCGCGACCGCGACGAACTCGGCCGTGTCTTCACCGAGCTGGCCGCGCAGGTGGCCACCGACCTGCAGCGCAAGGGCTACGCCGGTCGCACCATCGGCATCAAGCTGCGCTTCGATGACTTCAAGACGGTGACGCGCGACCTCACTTTGCCCGCGCCCGTGGCCGATGCCGACGCCATCCGCCACGCCGCCGGGCAGTGCCTCAAGCGCGTCGACCTGAGCCGCCGGCTGCGGCTGCTGGGCGTGCGCGCCGGCGGGCTGGTGCGGCTGTAGTCAAGCCGGCATGCGCGACCTATGATGCGGCGATGAACATCACACGACCGCTTGGTGCCGCCCTGCTGGGCCTGGCCGCCGCCACTTCCACCCAGGCCGCCAGCCTCACCATCAACGTCACCGGCGCCGATGGCAAACCCGCCGCCGACGCCGTGGTGATGGTGCGCCGCGCCGGCAGCCTGCAGGCCTTCGACACCCGCGAGGTGCCGGTGGTGACGCAGAAGGACATCCGCTTCAGCCCCTATGTCACCGTGGTGCCGCCGCGCGGCACGGTGCGCTTCGTCAACCAGGACCGCTTCGACCACCACCTGCGCTCGATGCCCACCGGGCCGATGAGCAATGTGCCGCCGTCGCAGGACTTCGAGTTCCGCCTTGGCGCGGCGCGCGCTGGCAAGACGCCCAGCGCCGATCTGAAGGTCGAGACCTCGGGCATCATCGTGCTCGGCTGCCACCTGCATGCCTCGATGCGCGCCCACATCTTCGTCACGCCCACGCCCTGGTATGCGGTGACCGACGCCAACGGCCGCGCCACGATCGAAGTGCCCGACGGCCCCGGCACGCTGAGCCTGTGGCACCCCGACCAGTTTGTCGAGCAGCCCGCCATGACGGTTCAGATCGCCGGCAACGGCGCGCTGCAGCAGGCGTTGAACTTCACGCCGCGCAAGCGGCCGGCGCCGAGCACCGCGCCCAAGTCAGAGTACGGCCCGCAGTAGCCCGTCCACACTGGCGGGTCCGGCCTGCCGCTAGCATGGGGCCTTGGTCCCTCAACCAAGAGCCCGCCCCATGACCGTCGTCACCTGCATCGAAGACCTGCGCGTATTGGCCCAGAAGCGCGTGCCGCGCATGTTCTACGACTACGCCGACAGCGGCTCGTGGACCGAGGGCACCTACCGCGCCAACAGCAGCGACTTCCAGCGCATCAAGCTGCGCCAGCGCGTGGCCGTGAACATGGAAAACCGCAGCACGGCCACCGCCATGGTCGGCCAGGCGGTGACGATGCCGGTGTCCATCGCCCCGGTGGGCCTGACCGGCATGCAGCACGCCGACGGCGAGAT
>JANPMR010000138.1:0-8198 GCA_031427055.1 Rubrivivax sp. | reverse complement strand
ACGCCAGTCGTCGACCCGCGGCTCGATGCCGGCCAGCCGCGTGCCGCCGGGGTCACAGGCCTCGCCGCGCTGGCGCTGCACATGGCGGGCGATCCAGTATTCCGCGTACCAGCCGGCCTGCGCCGCGAGCCGCAGCGCGGCCGCATCTTCGCGCTGGCCCAGCAGCGCCAGCAGGTGGTTGCGACTGTCGATGAGCGCGAGCGAGAGCAGTTCGCGGCCGGCGGCGCGCGGCGCCAGCGGGTCGTCCAGCGGCTGCGTTTTCATGCGCGGCCGGGCGGTGCCGTCAGATCGCGGTCACTCGCCCACCAGCCCGTTGCGGATGGCATAGACCGTGAGCTCGGAGTTGTTGGCCAGTTGCAGCTTCTCGAGCACGCGCGCGCGGTAGACCGACACCGTCTTGGGGCTCAGGGTCAGCTCCTCGGCGATGTCGGCCAGGCGTTTGCCGCTGGCAATCATCACCAGCGTCTGCATCTCGCGGTCGGACAGCTTCTGGTGCGGGTGCTCGCTGGACGGCGCCGTCAGGCTCTCGACCAACATCTGCGCGATCTCGGGCGTGACGTACTTGCGCCCCTGCGCCACCGTGCGCACCGCCTGCACCAGCAACTGCGGGTCGCCGCCCTTGTTGACGTAACCGTAGGCGCCGGCGCGCAGGGCGCGGATGGCGTACTGGTCTTCGGGGTACATGCTCACCACCAGCACCTTGATGGGCGAGCCCTCGTCCTTCAGCGCGTGCAGCGCGTCCAGGCCGCTTCGGCCAGGCAGGTTGATGTCCAGCACCAGCACGTCGCAGGGCGTGGTGCGGCCGGCCCCCGGCGCCGCAGACTGCATGTCGCGCATCAGGGTGCGCAGCTCGCCATAGTCACCGGCCTCACCGACGACGCGGATGTCTGACGCGTCGGACAGCGTGTCACGGATGCCGCGGCGGATCAGCGCGTGGTCGTCGCAAAGGATGACGTCAATCATGGGGTCAGCCTCCGCCGAGCCGCCTCAAGGAGGCTGCGGCCCCCTCGGGGGGCAGCGAGTGAATACGAGCGTGGGGGTTCATGTTCATGGGGTCGACCAAGCCTGGAATTCGGTGTCGTCCGGCGACGCGGGCTTGCCGCCATTGTGGTCGCTGCCACCCAGCAGCGGGTCGTCGAGTGGCACCGACAGGATCAGCGAGGTGCCCGCGGCCGTGCTGCTCAGCTCGACCCAGCCACCCACGGTCGACGCCCGCTCGTGCAGGCCGCGGATGCCGAAGCTGCGCGCCTTGGCCAGATCGGCGCTGCCCAGGCCGCGGCCGTCGTCGCTGACCTCCAGCGAGAGCACGCCGCCAGTCATCGACAGATCGACCACCACACGCCGGGCCTGCGCGTGCTTGGTCACGTTGGTGAGCGCCTCTTGCGCCGTGCGGTAGGCCACCAGCGGCACGCCGCTGGGCAGCGCCATGCGCTCGTGGCTGGTGCGAAATTCGCACACCGTGCCGGTGCGCTTTTCGAAGCGGCTGGTCATCCACTGCAGCGCGGCCACCAGGCCCTGCTCCAGGATGGCCGGGCGCAGGTTCTGCATGATGCGCTGGCTGGCGTCGATGGCGCTGGTCACCGTCTCGAGCGCGGCCAGCGCGCGCTGCTGGATCGCGGGCGCGGTGGCGTGGCGGCGGATCCAGTCGAGCTCGAACTTCAGGGCCGTGAGCGAGCCGCCCACGTCGTCGTGAATCTCGCGCGCGATCGCGTGCCGTTCGGCCTCGACGCTGGTCTGCAGGTGCTGCGCCAGCTCGGACAGGCGCCGGCGCGAGGCCTGCAGCTCGCGGTCGGCCACCAGCCGGGCGCGGTGCGCCTCGCCGGTGGCGATGGCGTGCTCCACCGCCGGCGCCAGGCGCGCCAGGTTGTTCTTGAGCAGGTAGTCGCTGGCGCCGTTGCGCATCGCCTCCACCGCGGTGTCTTCGCCGATCTGGCCCGACACCAGGATGAAGGGCATCGGCGGATCGTCACCGGTCGGGCGCGCGCGCAGCATCTGCAGCGCCTCGATGCCCGAGAAACCCGGCAGGTGGTAGTCCGACAGCACGACGTCCCACTGGCGGCGCAGCGCCGCCTCGAACTCGCTGCGCGTCTCGACCCGCTCGGCCTCGAAACGCATGCCGCCGCGCATCAGGTGCGCCATGGCCAGGGCGTGGTCGGGCTCGGAGTCCTCCAGATGCAGCAGGCGGATGGCACGCGCGGGGGCGGAAACAGTCATGCCGCGCAGTATCGCAAAGCCATGGCGGCATCGCTGCCGGCATCCCCGGCACAGAAATGGGGCCGGATTGCGGCCAACTTTCGCTCAATGTCTGACCACCTGCTGCCGAAAATGCCCTGACAGATGCCCCGTCGGGCCGGTCGGCCGTGCCCCTTGCGCGCGCCGATGCCACCCGCAAGTTCGTCTGCACCCCATTGGAGCCCCGATGTCCGACCAGGAAGAAAGCGATCTGCCAGATCCCGGCGGCGGCGGCCTGCCGCTGATGCTGGCGGCGGATCTGCAGGATGACCTGATGGTCGCCAGCAATGATCTCGAGCGCCTGCAGCGGCTGCTCGACGACGCCAGCGAAGCCTTGATGGGCCACTTCACTACCGCCACCGGGCTGATCCAGTCGGGTGACATCAATGAGGCGCGCCTGACCATCGCCAGCGCCATCACAGCGCTGCAGTTCCAGGACATGGCCTGCCAGCTCATCACGCACACCTCGCGGCGGCTGCGCAACTGCGCCGACCGCCTGGCGCGCGACACCATGGGCGACGACGAAGAAGGCGAGACGGTGGTCGAAGAGACCCCGCTGCGCCCCAACCCCGTCACCCAGGACGAAATGGACGCCGGCTCGATCGAGCTGTTCTGACCGCCCTCGCCCGCCCCTTTGCCCAGATCACACCAGAAGCACCCCCGGAGATCACGCCATGCACTCGATTCTTGCCGTAGACGACAGCGCCTCGATGCGCCAGATGGTGAGCTTCACGCTCAAGAACGCCGGCTTCAACGTCGTCGAGGCGGTGGACGGTCAGGACGCCATTGAGAAGGCCAACAGCCGCGACTTCAACCTCGTGCTGACCGACCAGAACATGCCCCGCATGGACGGCATCACCCTGGTCAAGAAGCTGCGCGAGAACCCCAAGTTCAAGACCACGCCGATCCTCATCCTGACCACCGAGAGCAGCGACCAGATGAAGCAGGCCGGCCGCGCCGCGGGCGCCACCGGCTGGCTCGTCAAGCCCTTCGACCCGGCCAAGCTGGTCGAGGTCATCGGCAAGGTCATCCGCTGAGCCATGCCCGCCCGCAAGCGCAAGAATCCCCAGGAGTCCAGCCATGGCTGACGCAAGCAACGAAGGCGCACACCTGTCCGCCGGCATCGACCTCAGCCAGTTCTATCAGGTCTTCTTCGAAGAAGCCGGCGAGAACCTCGAGACCATGGAGCAGATGCTGCTCAACCTGGACATCGAGCGCGCCGACGAAGAAGAGCTCAACGCCATCTTCCGTTGCGCCCACTCGGTCAAGGGCGGCGCGGCCACCTTTGGCTTCTCTGACGTGGCCGAGCTGACGCACCAGATGGAGACCCTGCTGGACAAGCTGCGCCGCCGCGAGCTGAGCCCGACGGCGGCGATGGTCGACGTGCTGCTGGCCTCTGGCGACGCCCTGAAGGCGCAGCTGGCGCGCCACCAGGGCAACGGCGCCGACCCAACCGACACGCGCGACCTGCTGGTCTCGATCCGCGCACTGGTTGAAGGCGGCGACGCGCCGGCACCCGCCGCGGCGCCTGCACCCTTGGCGGCCAAGGCAAGCGCGGCGGCTGCGCCCGCGCCCGTACCCGCACCCGCACCGCGAGCGGCACCGGCCAAGCCCGGCGTGCGCGAGCTCGAGCTCACCGTCGGTCCCCTGCCCGACCCGGCGCAGGCCGACGAGCTGGTCGACCTGTTCAAGGAGATCACCGATCTCGGCACCATCGAACCGCTGGACGCCGGACGCGATGCCGATGGCGTGCGCCGCTTCAAGGTGCTGACGAGTTCCACCGACAACGACCTGCTCGACCTCTTCACCTTCCACGTCGCCCGTGAACTGGTGCGGCTGGCGCCACTGGGCGACGGCTACGGCTTCCACGAGGGTGCGCCGGGCGCGCCGTCGATGACGGCGACCGCGACCGCAGCCGACCTCGGCTACGGCTTCTTCGACGACGCCCCGGGCGCGCCCGGCAGCGCCGCGCCAGACGCCGCAGGCACGCCCACTGCCGCTGCGGCACCCGCTGTCGCTGCCCCGGCGCCCAAGGCTGCCGCCCCGGCTGCGCCACGCGCCGACAAGGCCGCCGCCGCGCCCGAATCGAGCACGCTGCGCGTCTCGGTCGAGAAGGTCGACCAGCTCATCAACCTGGTGGGCGAACTCGTCATCACGCAGGCCATGCTGGCGCAAAACAGCAAGGGCGTGGACGCCGCGCTGCACCAGCAGATGATGGCCGGCCTGGTGGACCTGGAGCGCAACACGCGCGACCTGCAAGAGGCCGTGATGGGGATCCGCATGATCCCCATGGGCGTGGTCTTCAACCGCTTCCCACGCATGCTGCGCGACCTGGCCAGCAAGCTGGGCAAGAAGGTCGAGCTGCTGCAGGTGGGCGACGCCACCGAACTCGACAAGGGACTGGTCGAGAAGATCACCGACCCGCTGACCCACCTGGTGCGCAACAGCTGCGACCACGGCATCGAGCTGCCGGCCGAGCGCCTGGCCAAGGGCAAGGCCGAGCACGGCACCATCACCTTGATTGCCAGCCACCAGGGCGGCAGCATCGTCATCGAGGTGCGCGACGACGGCAAGGGCCTGAACCGCGCCAAGCTGCTGAGCAAGGCCCGCGAACGCGGCATGGAGGTGTCCGACAGCATGACCGACCAGGAGGTCTACGGCCTGATCCTGGCGCCGGGTTTCTCCACCGCCGAAGTGGTCACCGACGTGTCTGGGCGCGGCGTCGGCATGGACGTGGTCAAGAAGAACATCACCGCCCTGGGCGGCACAGTGGAGATCGACTCCGCCGAGGGCTACGGCATGACGGTGCGCGTGCGCCTGCCGCTCACCCTGGCCATCATGGACGGCATGAGCGTGGGCGTGGGCGACGAGTGCTACATCCTGCCGCTGAACAGCGTGGTCGAGTCCTTCCAGGTGCAGCCCGGCATGGTCAAGACCATCGGCGGCAGCGGCCGCGTCGTCGAGGTGCGCGACGAGTACATGCCGGTGGTCGACCTCGAGCGCGTCTTCAATGTGCCGCGCTTCGACTTCGAGCACGTCAGCAACATCATGGTCGTGGTCGAAGCCGATGGCGGCCGCGTGGCCATGCTGGTGGACGAACTTCTCGGCCAGCAGCAAGTGGTGGTGAAGAACCTGGAGAGCAACTACCGCAAGGTCGAAGACGTCTCCGGCGCCACCATCATGGGCGACGGCCGTGTCGCCTTGATTCTCGACGTGGGCTCGCTGGTGCGGCGCTCGCGCCACTGATCGCAGCGCAATCCACAGAGGCTCCTGATGGACTCCATGCTGTCACTGCTGCGCCGTTTCACGATCAAGACCCGCATGCGCGGCGCCATCGCCATGGTGCTGGCCATGTTCGGGCTGGTTGGCGTCGTGGGCGTGGTGGGAGGCTTGAAGCTCAAAGCGCTCAATGCCGAGTTCATGGGTCAGACGGTTCACGAGATCCAGACCGTCTCGGCCATCCGCGCCCAGATGGCCGAGGTGCGCCTGCTTGAGAAGCAGATGGTCATCGACTACGAAGACGGCGTGGCCGTGCTCAAGCTGCGCGAAGGCTGGACGACCGCGGTCGCCTCGGTCAAGAAGTCGCTGTCGTCGATGCTCGAGGGCGAAGAGGACGAAGACAACCCGCTCGCCCGCGACGCCGTCAAGCACATCGACGAGTACGTCAAGCGCACCGAGAGCGTGCTGGGCAACATCCAGAACGGCGCCTATGACAACGCGCGCGCCGCCGACAAGATGCTGGGGCGGGCCAAGCAAGAAGTGGCCGTGGTCGAGGCCAACGTGACCAAGATCGCGGCCATCGTCAACGCCGGGGCCCAGGCGACGCAGGAAGAATTCAACAAGGCCATGCTGGGCGTGCTGATTGGCTTTACCGTCACCGTCGGCCTCGTCATCGTGGTCGTGGTGCCGCTGACGCTGCTGAACTCGCACTCGATCACCCGCCCGATCGGCTACGCGGTGGAGCTGGCGCAGTCGATTGCCGCGGGCAACCTGGCCAAGCCGATCCGCGTCGAGGGCTCCGACGAAGCCGGCGCCCTGCTGGCGGCGCTGGACAAGATGCAGACGAGTCTGCGCAACCTGGTCGGCCAGGTGCACGAGACCTCGGCCAGCATCGAGGTCGCCAGCGCCGAAGTAGCCAGCGGCAATGCCGACCTCAGCCAGCGCACCGAGCAGGCCGCCAGTTCGCTGCAGGCGACGGCAGGCTCGATGGCGCAGCTCTCGGACACCGTGCGCCAGAGCGCCGACTCGGCACGCCAGGCCAGCCAGCTTGCGGCCTCGGCGGCCAGCGTGGCCCAGCGCGGCGGCGCCGTGGTGTCGCAGGTGGTCACGACCATGGAGCAGATCAACACCAGCTCGCGCCGCATCAGCGACATCATCGGCACCATCGACGGCATCGCGTTCCAGACCAACATCCTGGCGCTCAACGCCGCGGTCGAGGCCGCACGCGCCGGCGAACAGGGCCGCGGCTTCGCCGTCGTGGCCAGCGAGGTGCGCAGCCTGGCGCAGCGCAGCGCCGAGGCGGCGCGCGAGATCAAGAGCCTGATCAATGCCAGCGTCGAGCGCGTCGGCGCCGGCACGCGCCTGGTGGCCGATGCCGGCCAGACCATGACCGAGATCGTCGCCAGCGTGCAGCGCGTGTCGGACATCATCGGCGAAATCAGCGCTGCGACGGGCGAGCAAAGCGCCGGCATTGGCCAGATCAGCGGCGCTGTCACCGACCTCGACCACATGACCCAGCAGAACGCCGCGCTCGTCGAAGAGAGCGCCGCCGCTGCCGAGTCCCTGAAAGAACAGGCGACGCGCCTGGCCGCGCTGGTGGGCACCTTCACGCTGGCCGAAAGCGCCAGCCAACGCCGGCAGCAAGCACCCGCCACCGCCTCGGCCACCTTCTGACCCGACCCGCCCCCAGACCCGGCCACCCTTCACTCACGGAGCCCTACCCATCATGTTCTCCAAGCTCTCTTCTTCGCAGCGCCTGTCGCTGATCATCACCCTGCTGGTCATCAGTCAGGGTGCCGCCATCGGCGGTCTGAGCCTCGCTTGGTCGACCGGCTGGGTGCTGCCGGTCAGCTTGCTCAGCGCGCTGCTGGCAGCCTACGTGGTGTTTGAAGCGGGTGGCGCACAACGCCGCTTCGTATCGGACTTCAGCCAGCACGCCGGCCGCATTGCCACCGGCGACCTGACGGTGGACGTGCATGCCGAGGCCGGCAATGGCGACGCCGCGGCCGGCATGCGCGCGCTGCGCGACCTGCAAACGTCGCTGCGCCAGGCCGTGGGCTCGATCCGCGGCGGCGCCGACGGCGTCTCGCTGGCGGCGCAGGAAATCGCCCAGGGCAACGTCGACCTCAGCACGCGCACAGAGCAGACCGCCACCAACCTGCAGCAGGCGGCGAGCTCGCTGACGCAGCTCACCGGCACCGTCAACCAGACCGCCGACTCGGCGCGCACCGCCAACCAGCTGGCCTCGTCGGCCCGCGAGGTGGCGGCGCGCGGCGGCAGCGTGGTGGCGCAGGTGGTGACGACGATGGACGAGATCAACGCCAGCTCGAAGAAGATCGCCGACATCATCGGCACCATCGACGGCATCGCCTTCCAGACCAACATCCTGGCCCTGAATGCGGCGGTCGAGGCCGCGCGCGCCGGTGAGCAAGGGCGCGGCTTTGCGGTGGTGGCCAGCGAAGTTCGCAGCCTGGCGCAGCGCAGCGCCGAAGCGGCGCGTCAAATCAAGAGCCTGATCGGCGCCAGCGTCGAGAAGGTCGAGAGCGGGACGCGCCTGGTGCAGGACGCCGGCAACACGATGAGCGAGATCGTTGCCAGCGTGCAACGCGTGTCCGACATCATCGGCGAGATCAGCGCCGCCGCCGGCGAGCAAAGCTCGGGCCTCGGCCAGGTCAACACGGCCGTGATGCAACTCGACCAGATGACGCAGCAAAACGCCGCGCTGGTGGAAGAAAGCGCCGCCGCCG
>JANPMR010000137.1:0-4808 GCA_031427055.1 Rubrivivax sp. | reverse complement strand
AGTGCATGCTTGCCGAGGCCGCGCGCATCGAGGCTGCCATCCCCAAGGGCGCGCGTCGCGTGTTGCTGGACGAGCACGGCACGCGCCTGACGAGCGCGCAGCTTGCGCAGCGCATGCGGGCCTGGCGTGGGTCTGGCGGCGACGTGGCGCTGCTCATCGGCGGGCCCGACGGCCTGGACGCGACGCTCAAGGCCAGCGCCGACGAATCGCTGCGCCTGTCCGATCTGACCCTGCCGCACGCCTTGGCGCGCGTGCTGCTGGCCGAGGCGCTCTACCGCGGCTGGTCGGTGATCGAGGGCCATCCCTATCACCGCGAGTAGCGTGGGCTGACGATGACCGGTCGCTGAGCGCTCGCTGCGCCATGCAGAATCAGCGCCCATGTCACCCCACACCTTCATCTATCTTGCGTCGCAGAGCCCGCGCCGCGCCGAACTGCTGACCCAGCTTGGCGTGCGCCACCAGCTGCTGCTGCCGACGCGCGACGAGAACGCCGAGTCACTGGAACAAGAACTGGGTGGCGACCTGCCCGAGGCCTACGTGCGCCGGGTGGCGATGCTCAAGCTCTATGCCGCGCAGCGCCGGCTGCTTCAGCGCGGCCTGCCGGACGCGCCCATCCTGGCCGCCGACACCACGGTGGCACTGGGCCGGCGCATGCTGGGCAAGCCGGCCGACGCGAAGCAGGCGACGGCCATGCTGGAGTCGCTCTCGGGCCGCACCCACCGCGTGCTCACGGCCGTGGCGGTGGCCAATGGGCGCGACACCGCCATCCGCGTCAGCGTGTCGCGCGTGCGCTTCGCCGCACTCTCGTCCTTGCGCATCCGCGCCTATGTCGACAGCGGCGAGCCCTTTGACAAGGCCGGCGGCTATGGCATCCAGGGCCGTGCCGGCACCTGGGTTGAACGCATCGAGGGCAGCTACACCGGTATCATGGGTTTGCCCTTGTTCGAGACCACCCAACTGCTGGCGCGCGCCAACGTGCTGCTGAGCCTGTAGCCCCCATGCCGAGCCAGGACATCCTCATCAACTGGGCGCCGCAAGAGACGCGGGTGGCCGTGGTCGAGAACGGCGCCGTGCAAGAACTGCACATCGAACGCACGCTCGAGCGCGGCTTGGTCGGCAACGTCTACTTGGGCAAGGTGGTGCGCGTGCTGCCGGGCATGCAGAGCGCCTTCGTCGACATCGGCCTCGAGCGCGCGGCCTTCCTGCACGTGGCCGACCTGCATGCCGGCGGCGCGGCGCCCAAGCCTGATGCACCCCCGGTGCCCATCGAACGCCAGGTCTTCGAGGGCCAGACGTTGACGGTGCAGGTCATCAAGGACGCTATCGGCACCAAGGGCGCGCGGCTGTCCATGCAGGTCAGCATCGCAGGGCGCATGCTGGTCTTCTTGCCGCACGACAAGCACATCGGCATCAGCCAGAAGATCGGCAGCCACGAGCTGCGCGATCAATTGCGCGCACGCATGCAAGTGCTGGTGGGCAAGCCAGAAGACGACGGCGGCGGTGGCTTCATCCTGCGCACCAACGCCGAAGAGGCCACCGACACCGAGCTGGCCGACGACATCGCCTACCTGCGCCGCGCCTGGGCGCTGATCCGCACGCGCGCGCAGGCCCAGGCGGCGGGCACCCTGCTGCACCAGGACCTGAGCCTGACCGAGCGCGTGCTGCGCGACCTGACCAACGACGCGACGCAAACCATCCGCATCGACAGCAAGCTGCAGTGCGATGCGCTCACCCAATTTGGCGAGACCTACATGCCCGGCGCCGTGGCCAAGCTCGACCTCTACCGCGGCGAGCGCCCGATCTTCGACCACTTTGGCATCGAAGAAGAAATCGCCCGTGCGCTGGCGCGGCGCGTCGACCTCAAGAGCGGCGGCTACCTCATCATCGACCAGACCGAGGCCCTGACGACGGTGGACGTCAACACCGGTGGCTTCGTCGGCGCGCGCAATTTTGAGGACACGATCTTCAAGACCAACCTCGAAGCCGCCGGCGCCATGGCGCGCCAACTGCGCCTGCGCAACCTTGGCGGCATCATCGTGGCCGACTTCATCGACATGACGCGCGAGGATCACCAGCAGGCCGTGCTGGCCGAACTGCGCAAGCAACTGGCGCGCGACCGCACACGCACCACGGTCAGCGGCTTCACGCAACTGGGCCTGGTGGAGATGACGCGCAAGCGCACCCGCGAAAGCCTGGCCCACATGCTGTGCGAGCCCTGCCCCACCTGCCAGGGCCGCGGCCAGGTGAAGACGGCGCGCAGCGTCTGCTACGACATCCTGCGCGAGATACTGCGCGAGGCGCGCCAGTTCGCGCCCAAGGAGTTTCGCGTCATCGCCAGCGCCACGGTGGTGGAGATGCTGCTCGACGAAGAGAGCGTGCACATCGCGGGGCTGAGTGAATTCATCGGCCGGCCGATCAGTCTGAGCGCCGAGCCGACGATGAATCCGGAGCAGTACGACATTGTTCTGATGTAGCCGGCCCGCGGAGGCGCGTGCCTGGAATGGGTGCAAATGGGCGTCGAAACGGCGTACCATGCCTGTCGATGATCCAGTCCGCCAACATCCAGATCACCCCCGAGATTCTGGGCCTCGTGGCCGGCATCGACGAGTTCAAGGGTGCCTGGCGCGCGCTGGGAACGCTGGCGCCGGATCGGCTGTCCGCACTGCTGCGGGTGGCCACCATCGAGAGTATCGGCTCATCCACCCGCATCGAGGGAAGCAGGCTGTCCGACCGCGACGTCGAGCGCCTGCTGTCCAACCTGCAGATCCAGAAGTTCAGCACCCGCGACGAGCAGGAAGTGGCGGGCTACGCCAAGGTCATGGAGATGGTGTTCACGTCATGGCAAGACATTGCCCTGACCGAGAACCACATCAAGCAACTGCACCGGGACCTGCTCGTCCACAGTGAGAAAGACGCCTGGCATCGCGGCCGCTACAAGACTTCCACCAACAGCGTGGTCGCGTTCGACGAGAACGGCAAGCAGCTCGGCGTCGTCTTCGAAACGGCCGCCCCGTTCGACACGCCGCGGCTGATGACCGAACTGGTGACCTGGTTCGTCGAAGAGCGCAGCGCCGGGCGTGCGCATCCGTTGTTGCTGATCGGCCTGTGGGTGGTGGTGTTCCTGGAGATCCACCCGTTCCAAGATGGAAACGGGCGCCTGAGCCGGGTGCTGACCACCTTGCTGCTGCTGCAGGCCAGCTATGCCTACGTGCCCTACAGCTCTTTGGAGAGCGTGGTGGAACAGAGCAAGGAGGCTTATTACCTCGCATTGCGGCAGACCCAGGGCACCATCCGCAGTGAGGCGCCGAACTGGCAGCCGTGGCTGTTGTTCTTTCTGCGGTCGCTGGCCGAGCAGGTCAGACGATTGAATCGAAAGATCGAGCGCGAGAGGCTGGTGCTGGCGGCACTGCCCGAGTTGTCCCTGCAGATCGTCGAGTTCGCGCGTGAGCATGGCCGCGTCACCATGGCCGACGCTATCCGGTTAACCGGAAGTAGCCGCAACACGCTGAAGCAGCACTTCCGTGCCCTGGTTGAGCGCGGGCAGCTTAGCCCCCACGGCGCGGGGCGGGGGGCTTGGTATGAGCTGCGATAGGCGCGCTGGCTCGCGGGCGCTGCCCCGCCACAGCCGACAATGAAGATTCAAGGAGCACCGACCGCATGAAGACCGTCCGCGACGCCTGCCAGTTGCAGCCCAACGCCCTGAGCGTCAAGCTCAGCGACCAGATCGAACAGCTCGACGAGCTGATCTCGGCCGAAGGCAACGGCACGCCGACATTCAGATGGCAGGCTACGCCGCAGCCTTGCGCGTGCTGACGCGCTACGCCGTGATCGACGGCCGCGACATGACCGCCGAAGCGATCCGACCCCGCGTCAAGAACGAGACCACCTTCGTCGTCGGCCTGATCGCCTTCGCAGTGGACACCGCCAACCAGTGTCTGGTGCCGCAAGGCATCATCAAAGCGCAATGGGACCGGCTCTCAGGGGCAGAGCGCTTCTACCTGAAGATGATCGACACGGAGGCGCGTGGGGCCAAGACGCTGGACAACGACCAGAACTTCGCCAAGGCTTTCAAGGTGCGTGACTTCAAGCCGCTGCTGGCCAGCCACAAGGCCAACGAGGCACGGCTGAAGAGCGCGGTGGAGTTCGCTCGCGCCGAGATGGGCGAAGGCTCCGAGCTGCACCAGTCCGCCCTGCGTGCTGCCCTGTACGCACTGATGGAGCTGCAGAAGTACGTGGACGGCGCCGAGGTGTTGGCCCATCTCACGCTCAACGTGCCCAACTACTACGGCGACATGACGCAGCGCGAGTGGGTGGCCGAGTTGGCCGAGTATCTGGCCAAGCGCCTGGACGCCTTGCGCCCCGATGAAGCCAGCGCAGCCCGCGTGCTGCACGAGCTGGTGAAGAACCAGCGGCTGGGTTGAACGACGGCATCGCCACAGCAGCCTATGCAGCCCACCCGCATCTTCGTCAGCAGCGTGCAGAAGGAACTGGCCGCCGAGCGCCGTGCGGTACGCGACTTCGTGCAGGCCGACCCGCTGCTGCGCCGGTTCTTTAGCGTGTTTCTGTTCGAGGACCGGCCGGCCGGCGACCAGCGCGCCGACGAGGTGTACCTGGGTGAAGTGGACCGTTGCGATGTGTATGTTGCTTTGTTCGGCAACGACTACGGTTTCGAGGACGCTGCCGGCGTGTCGCCCACCGAGCACGAATTCGACCGCGCCACGGCGCAGGGCAAGCTGCGCCTGGTGTACTTGAAGGGCGCTGACGACAAAACACGTCACGCCAAGATGGCGGCGCTGGTGCGCAAGGCC
>JANPMR010000136.1:0-7692 GCA_031427055.1 Rubrivivax sp. | reverse complement strand
GGGTCGGCCTTGAGCCGCCGACAGACCTCGAAACCGTCCATGCCCGGCATCACCACGTCGAGCAAGATCAGGTCGGGCCGCTGCTGCAGGCACACCTGCAAGGCATCGGCGCCACTCGACGCCTTGAGAACCTGGTAGTCGGCCGAGAACGCCTCGTTGAGCAAGAGGATGTTCAGCGGCTGGTCGTCGACGGCGAGCAGGATGTGACGCTGCCGTTCGGTCGAGGCGGGGGTCAGTTGCATGGCGGGGTCTGCGGTTTGTAGGGAGTCAGGCCAGCTTTGACAGCGCGGCCTTCAAGGCGGCCTTCCCGACCGGCTTCTTGAGGGTGTCGAGGAACTGCAGGCGGTGAAACTGGGCCATCAGCGATGCCGACTTCAAGGTCCGGTCGTTCATGCCAGAGAACAAGATGACGCCGCCCGTGAAGCCCTTGGCGCCCAGTTGCTCCATCAGCTGAAAGCCGTCGCTGACGGGCATCTGCAGGTCGCACAGCACGACGTCGGGCTTGAGCGACCCGCGGTCGTAGGCTTCGATGGCGGCCGCGCCGTTGGTGGCCGTGGTGATGCTGCTGACGCCGAGCTCGCGCAGCAGGTCACCCACCACGGTGAGCATGAAGGTGTCGTCATCGACGAGCAGGGCCCGTTGGGCAGACTTCGATGTCTGGGCGTGGAGGCTTGGGTTCATGGCTTTGATGACTTTGGGTGAGGGGCTTGGCCTTGGGATGCGCTGTCAGCTGGCGATACCGGAGCGGGTCTCAGGCGCCGACCAAGGCGCACAGGGCCTCGGTCTCGAGTTGCGACGCGGCCATCGCTTGTGCCGGATCGACCTGCACATGCACCAGCGGCGGCAGCGCCAGCGTGCCGAGATCGCCATCACCGATCAGGCTGGCCAGCCAGACGGCCTGCGCCGCCGGGCTGCCGGGCAGGGCTTCCGGCGCCACGTGATGCACGGCAATGGCTTCGACGATGGCTGCCGGCAGGCCCCAGGCTTCGGCCAGCACCGCGCCGACCTCGGCGTGGGTCTGGCCAAAGCAGGCCTGTTCGGCCGCGCACAGCGCGTGGCCGTTGAGGCTCTCCATGGCGGCATAGTCTTGCGGCGCACGCAGATGCAGCTCGAGCCGACCGATGTCTTGCAGCACGCCGGCGGTGAATGCGAGCTGGCTGGCGGCATGACCGTCGAGCAGCCGGCGGGCCAACACCGCGCCGCCGAGGGCCTTGTGCCACATGGCGTGCATCAGGCGGGGCTTGAGCTTGAGTTGCTGCAGCGGTTGGGCGATGGTCGCGGCGATGGCCAGCCGGCGCACCGTGGCCATGCCCAGCACCAGGATGCCTTCGCTGACCGTGCCGACTTGCTTGCGCAGGCCGAAGAAGGGCGAATTGACGAGCCGCAGCACGGCGATCGTCAACGCGGGGTCCACCTCCACCAACTTGGCCAGCGCGGCCACGCCGACCTCATCCTGCGTCGCCTGCTGCACGATGCGGTGGGCCAGTGGCGAAAGCGGCGGCAGGAGGTGGCGCGGCGCCTTTGTGGCGTGCGTGATGGCGGGGCCGGTTGCGACAGGACTGTCCACCACAGCGACGACGACGGGCGTATTCATGCGGGGCTCTCCAGCAGGGTCACCATCAAGCCCAGGGTTCGGCAACCGTCGGTCATGGGTGTGCAGTGCAAGTCGTGATCGACGCCGCCCAGCCGCACGCGCTGGGGCTTTGCGCCGAGCTCGGCGCTGGTGTCAAGGCCCAGCAGATGCGCGATCGGCTCGCCGAGCACGGCCACGCCCAGACCGAACAAGCGCTCGGCGGCGTCGTTGATCACCACCAGGGCCCCGTCGGCGTCCAGGCCCAGCACGGGCACGGCCACGGACCCCAGCGCGGCGTGCATCACGTCGAGCGCGGTTTCGCCGTGGCGCAGGCGCTGGGCCTGGGCCTCGAGGGCCTGTGCCAACTGCTGATTGGCACGCTGCAGCTCGCTGTGCAGACGCTGGTTCTCGGCGCTCAGCTCGAACTCGTCGAAGGCGGTCTCCAGCACGGAGCGCACGTCGGCGTCGTTCCAGGGCCGGGCCAGCAACTTGTAGGCAGCGCTCGGGTTGCGGGTGTCGGTCAGCGCCTGCACCTCGGCCTGTCCGGCCAGCAAGATGCGGTGGGTGGCTGCGTGGCGTTCATTGACCTGGCGCAGGAACTCGCTGCCGCTCATCCCGGGCAGCTGCCAGTCGGCCAGCACCACACCCACCGGGTACAGGGCGAGCATGTCGAAGGCGGCCTCGGACGTGGCCGCGAGGTGGATCTGGTAGCCGGCCTGGCACAGCACACCCTCCAGCGCCTGCTGCAGGCTGGGGTCGTCGCTGACGAGCAGCAGGTGGCGCTGCACGGTGGTGATGAAGGCCTGGATCGGGTCGAAAGCCGAGAAGGGCGTCGACGCGGTCAGCAGACGGTGGACCGCGTCGGCCTCGAGCGGGCGCGAGAACAGGTAGCCCTGGCCCTCGTGGCAGTGCAGATCCGCAAAGAAGCGCAACTGGCCGGGGCGCTCGATGCCCTCGGCCACACAGTGCAGGCCGAGGCCACGGGCCAGTTCGACCGTCATGCGCGAGATCGCCGCGTCTGCCTGGCGCTCGGTCACGCCGCGCGTGAACTGCATGTCAACCTTCAAGGTGTCCAGCGGCAGGCGGGCCAGATAGGCCAGACTGCTCCAGCCGGTGCCAAAGTCGTCAATGGCCACCCGCACGCCGTGCCGGCGCAGCTCGCGCAGCCGCTCGACCGCAGGCCCATCGGCGCGCGCCAGCGAACGTTCGGTCAGCTCGACTTCAAGTTGCAGCGGGCAAAGCTGATGCCGTTCGAGCGCCGAGCGCACAAAGCTCACCAGGCTGCCGTCGACCAAGGCTTCGGCCGGCACGTTGACGGCCACGCGCAAGGGGCGGCCCAGTTCACGGCCCCAGTGCGCCAGCTGGGCCAGCGCGGTGTCGATGACCCAGTGCGTGACGGCCTGGATCTCGGGCATGCGTTCGAGCTGGGCGATGAACTCGCCGGGCGACACCTCGCCCAATGTCGGGTGGCGCCAGCGCAGCAGGGCTTCCAGTCCCGTCACCTGCCCACTGGCCAGGTTGACGATGGGCTGATAGACGAGGCGCAGCTGCCCCGCCGGCAGGGCCAGGGCGATGTCGCGCATCAGGTGGCGGCTGCGCTGGTCGCGGGCCGCGCGGGCGGGATCGGCATAGTGCGGACCTTCGGCGCCGCTGGCGGCCGCACGGCGGCTGGCGCCGTGCGCCAGGTCGAGCAAGCCGGTGGCGTCGGTGCCGTCCAGGCGCGGCTCGGCCAGGCCGGCAAAGCAGGCCCACACCGGCCGCAGGCTTTGCAGCACCTTCTCGGCCACCGAGCCGGGTGTCTCGTCGTCCGGCACCGGCAGCAGCAGCGCCAGCGCGGCGCCTTCCAGAAAGCACAGCGCCGCACTGGGCGCCATGAATTCGCGCAGCCGCGCCGTCACCGACACGCGTTGCGGCAGGGGCAGCGCGACGCCTGAAGCCGCGTGTTCACCGCCGCCACACAGCACCACCACCATGTGCCGCAGCGGGCCGGCGGCGTGTTCAAGAAAGGTGTCGGCCAGCGCGGTGTCGAAACGCTGGCGCGCCTGGGCCTGGCCGCGGGCGTCCATCGACAACAGCGTGAGCGCGCCCGCGCCCCACTCGGAAACGTCGTGCTGGAAGCCGATGTAATGCGTGACCGGGCCGTCGGGCTGCTTCAGCGGCATCAGCTGCAGCGCATTCCAGAATGCGCTGCCATCGCGCCGCAGGTTGCGCAGCACCACGCTGAGGGGCAGGCGCGCCTGGATGCCAAGGCGAATGGCGTCGATCGTGGCCGGCTCTGCATCCGGGTGCTGCAGCAGCTTGCAGTTGCGGCCGAGCACCTCACTTGGGGCATACCCGGTAAGACGGCAGAAGGCGTCGTTGACAAAGACCAACGGCGAGCCGGGTGCCAGGATGTCGACGATCGACACCGCCGCGTCCACCGAGTTCAACGCCTGCGCCGCCAGCGGACCCAGCGAGGCCGTGGCGAACAGTTGCCGTGGGGCTAAGGGGAGGTGCATGGAGTGGGATGGAGTCGGGCGTCCTGCCAAGGACTTCGGCCCTGACCCGATGGCCCACAGTCGTGCGCCTACCCTGCATGCCCGGGTACGACTACCTAGAGCCGAGCGGCTCGCGGTGAGCCTTGGCGACCGCTGGCTGGCATCATTCGGGCATGACGACGCGCCGCCAAGCCGCCCTCCTGATCGCCGCGGCGCCGCTGGCGGCCGTGGCCGCGCCGGCGACCGCGCCGGGCCTCAAGGTGCTGCGCCTGGCCAACACCAGCGAGACCGGCTTCGACCCCGCGCGCGGGGGGTGACTCGCCCTCGTTCCTGATCCTCAGCCACATCTTCGAGCCGCTTCTCGGCTACGACCCGTTGGCGCGCCCCGTCAAGCTGCGGCCGCGCACGGCCGTGGCGATGCCCGAGGCTTCGGCCGATTTCCGCACCTGGACGATTGCCGTGCGCCCCGGCATCCTGTTCACGCCCGACCCGGCCTTCGGCGGCCAGCCGCGCGAGCTGGTGGCGCAGGACTACGTTTACGCCTTCATGCGCCTGGCCGACCCGGCCCACAAGAGCCCGGCCTGGAGCGGCCTGGAGCAGTCGGCCATCAGCGGCCTGGCCGAGCGCCGCCGCGAGGCGGTGGACGGCAAGAAGGCCTTCGACTACACGCGCCCCATCGAAGGCCTGCAGGCGCTGGACCGCTACACGCTGCGCTTCAAACTCGATGCCGGCCGGCCGCGCTTTGCGCAGCAGCTCAGCGACACCGCCACCAGCGCCGTCGCGCGCGAGGTCATCGAGGCCCACGGCGAGCTCTCGATGCAGCACCCGGTGGGCACCGGCCCGTTTCGGCTGGCCGAGTGGCGCCGCGCCTCGCGCATCGTGCTCGAGCGCAACCCGCTGTATCGCGAGGTCTTCTACGACGCCGATCCCGCGCCCGACGACGCCGAAGGCCAGGCCATCCTGGCACGCCTGAAGGGCCGCCGGCTGCCGATGGTCGACCGTGTCGAGATCGCCGTCATCGACGAAGGCCAGCCCACCTGGCTGTCCTTCCTCAACGGCGAGGCCGACTGGATTGCGCTGCCGTCAGAGTTCACGGAAGTCGCGATGCCCGGCGGCCGCGTGGCGCCGCACCTGGCGCGCCGCGGCATCCGCGCCGACCGCGCCACCCTGCCGGCCACCTATTACACGATGTTCAACATGGAGCATCCCCTGGTCGGCGGCTATGCACCGCCGCAAGTGGCACTGCGCCGCGCCATCGGCCTGGCCATCGATGTCGGCCGCGAGGTCGAGCTGCTGCGCAGCGGATCGGCGGTGCCGGCGCAGTCGCCGGTCACCGTCAACATGAGCGGCTTCGAGGCCGCCTTCCGCTGCGAGATGAGCGAGTACAGCCCGCCGCGCGCCCGCGCGCTGCTGGATCTGTACGGCTACCGCGACCGCGACGGTGACGGCTGGCGCGAGGGCCCCGACGGCAAGCCGCTGCTGCTGGAGATGGCCACCCAGCCCACGCAGCAGACGCGCCGCTTTGACGAGCTGATGAAGCGCGACATGGACGCCATCGGCCTGCGCGTGCGCTTCAGCCCGGCGCAATGGCCCGAGCAATACAAGGCGGCGCGCGCCGGCAAGCTGATGCTGTGGTCGGTGAGCGGCCGCGCCAGCGCGCCCGACGGCCTGCAGGGCTTCTTGCGCTACGACGGCGCGGCCAGCGGCGGCATCAACCTGTCGCGCTTCAACCTGCCGCAGATGAACGAGCTGATCGCGCGCCTGCTGGCGCTGCCCGACGGCCCCGAGCGCGAGGCCGGCTTTCGCCAGGCCAAGCGGCTGGCCGCGGCCTGGATGCCCTACAAGCTGCGCACGCACCTCGTGCAGGTGTCGCTGATGCAGCCGCGCTTGGTGGGCTACCGGCGGCCGCTGTTCTGGTCGAACTGGTTCGACAGCGTCGACATCGAGCCGCCGGTGGCTTGAGTGGTCGTTCGGGCGACGCGTCAGAATCAAGACCGTCGAATGCGCACGGGTAAAGCTTGAATCAGACGGCCTGGAAGATCGCGGTGGTGGGCGCCGGCCCGGTGGGCCTGGCGCTGGCGCTGCACGCCAGCCGGCTGCTGCCGCAGGCCTCGATCACGCTCTTCGACGCGCGGCCAGTTGAGCGCGATGTGGCGGGCGATCCGCGCACGCTGGCCTTGTCCTTGGGCAGCGTGCAACTGCTGCAGCGCCTGGGCTGCTGGAGCGATTCGGCCGCGCAGGCGATCACCGAAGTGCATGTCTCGCAGATGCCGCCCACCGCCGTGCTGGCACTGGGTGAGCCCGAGGTGCGCATCCGCGCCGATGCGCTGGGCGTGGCGCAGCTGGGCGCCGTGCTGCCCTACGGCCAGCTGGTGGCGCCGATGCAGCGCGTCTGGCTGGCCGCCGCGGCGGCCGATCCCGCGCGTTTGCACACACGCTTTGGCACGCCCGTGAATGCGCTCAAGGCCATGCCCGCCGGCGTCGAGGTCGACGCCGGCGTGGCCGAGACCTTTGACCTTGCCGTGGTCGCCGAGGGCGGTGTGTTTGCCGACCAGGCGCGCAAGGCCGTGACGCGCGACTACAAGCAGACCGCCTGGGTGGGCAGCGTCACGCTCGAAGGCGCCGAGCGCGGCGTGGCCTTCGAGCGCTTCACGCGCCACGGCCCGGCGGCGCTGCTGCCCCTGCTGCCCGGCGCGGATGGCCAACAGCGCGCGGCGCTGGTGTGGTGCGTACCCAGCGATGACGACCCGGTGCGCAGCCTTACCGACGCGCAGCGCCTGGCGGTGCTGCGCACGATTTTCCCGCCCGCCGCCGGCACGCTGGTGGGCGTCACACCGCTCAAGGAGTTTGCCCTCGGCCTCAACGCCGAGCGCTCGCTGGTCAGCGGCCGCACGGTGCGCATTGGCAATGCGGCGCAGACCTTGCACCCGGTGGCCGGCCAGGGCCTGAATCTCGGCCTGCGCGACGCCGTCGAGCTGGTGTCGGTCCTGCGCTGGGCGGGCGACATCGACGCCGCGCTGCGCCGCGCCGAATGGGCGCGCGCGGCAGACCGCTGGACGATGATCGCCGCCACCGATTTCCTGGCCCGCAGCTTCACCTGGAAACTGCCCGGCGCCGCCACCGCCCGCGGCCTCGGCCTGGCCGCCCTGCAGGCCCTGCCGCCGGCCAAGGCCTGGCTGGCGCGGCGCATGATGTTCGGCGCGCGGTAGCGAGCAACAGCCTGCGGGATCGACCGTCGACACGGTCTGAAGGCGGAGCCGCTGTTGGCCCGTTGCTGGCGTTCGGTGTGCTCTTGCTCGCTAGCAGTCGCGCATCGCGGCAGGCGGCGTCTGGCAGGGGCTCATGCTGCAGCGGTCGTCGCTGCGCGCCGACTCCGCTGTGGTGCTCGCACCGAGGTCGAGCCGCGTAACTCGCTACGCGCCCTACGGCCGCTGCGCTCGAACAGACGCGGCAAGTTGGATGACGATGCGCGCTGCGCGCGCCGACCTCGGCACTCCGCTCCTCGCCGCCGCAGAAATCGCCCCTGCCAGACGCCACCTGCCGCTCAACCACCCGGGTGGCGTGCCGGCCGCGCGCCACAAATGTCTCGGCGAAGGTGGGCCCGGGTGGGCTGGGGCGCGCCTATGAGGCGCTGAGGAGCAC
>JANPMR010000135.1:0-2002 GCA_031427055.1 Rubrivivax sp. | reverse complement strand
ACTTCGGTCCAGTCGGCGCGCGTGGCCATCTCGGGCCCGGCCCAGGCCGCGGCGCCGGTCTGCTCGGGGGGCAGGTCTTCATTCATGAGCTGGCGCCGGCTGAGCCTGGCGGCGTTGGTTGATGAAACGGCGCTGCGGCTCGTAGGGGAACACGTCGAGCATGTCGCCGGCCAGGATGCGCTGTTTGTGCAGGTTCCAGTAGTCGGCGTTCAGCAGGTCGGCGTGGTGCTTCATGAAGGTCTGGCGCACGCGGGCGTTGCCCAGCAGAAAAGGGCCAAAGGTCTCAGGGAAGACGTCCTTCGTGCCGAAGTCGAACCAGACCCCGTTGGCCCTGGGCGCGTCGTCGTCCCGTTGCGGCGGCACGTGGCGAAAGTTGCAGTCGCTGAGGTACTCGATCTCGTCGTAGTCATAGAACACCACCTTGCCCTGCCGCGTCACGCCGAAATTCTTCCACATCATGTCGCCAGGAAAGATGTTGGCGGCCACCAGGTCCTTGATGGCGTTGCCGTACTCGATCGTGGCGCGCTCGATGGCGTCGGTGTCGCCGGCGGCCGCTGCGTCCTTCAGGAACAGGTTGAGCGGGATCATCCGCCTTTCGATGTAGGCATGGTCGATGATGATTTCCTGCAGGCCGCTGCCGCCGGTGGTCTCCAGCAGGCTGCCGCAGAAATTCTGCATCTCTTCGATCAGCTCGGGTTCGAAGCGCGCCAGTGGCAGGGCCACCTTGCTGTACTCGAGCGTGTCGGCCATGCGGCCCACGCGGTCGTGCTGTTTCACCAGCAGGTACTTGCCCTTGATCTGCTCGCGCGTGGTGTTCTTCTGTGCCGGATAGAAGTCCTTGATGAGCTTGAAGACATAGGGAAACGATGGCAGGTCGAAGACGAGCATCACCATGCCCTTGACGCCGGGCGCAATGCGGAAGCGGTCGGTGCTGTGGCGCAGGTGAACCAGCAGGTCGCGGTAGAAACTGTTCTTGCCCTGCTTGACCAGGCCGACGGCGCTGTAGAGCTCGGCGCGCGGCTTGCGTGGCATCAGCTTGCGCAGAAATTGCACGCAGGCGCTGGGCACCTGCATGTCGACCAGGAAGTACGCACGGGCATAGCTGAACAGCATCTCCATGTCGTCCTCGGTGTGCAGCACGGTGTCGATCATCAGCTTGCCCTCGGCGGTGTGCAGCAGCGGCAGCGCAAAGGGCGTCAGCTGGCCCGCGTTGATGATCGCGCCCACGGCGTAAGCGCCCTTGTTGCGGAAGAACAGGTTGGCCAGCACCTGGATCTGGAAATTGGCGCGCGGCTGGATGGTTCCCAGCCGGCGCTGCAGTTCGGCCACCACGTCGCTGGCGTCGCGTTCGAGATCCTCGAAGGGCAGTTGCAGATCGAAATCGCGCAGCAGCGTCACCCAGGTGTCACGCCAGGTCTCCAGCGTGGGGTAATAGACGCGGTAGGTGGTCGGCCCCAGGGCTTCGTCAAGCTCGATGTAAGAGGTAGAGATCGCCGGCCGGACGAAGATGAAACTGTTGTGAAAGTAGCTGCGGTGCAGGATCTTCGTGGTGACCGAATTGAAGAAGGTCTCGGCCAATTCCGGCTGCCGGTGATCGACCAGCAGCCCGATGTAGAGCAGCTTGACCTGCTGCCAGACGTCCATCGGCAAGCCATCGGCGGCGAACTCGGTCTGCAGCCGGTTCTTGGTCTCGCGCACGCGCTCGTCGTAGAACTCGATCCGCTCACGCATCGCCTGCTGCTGCCCGTGCCAGTCGGCCCGCTCGAAGCGCTGCTTGGCGGCACGGTTGGCTTCACTGAACAGCCGGTAGTGCCGGTCGAAGCCCTCGAGCAAGGCGGTGGCGATGTTGAAGGCCTGGGTGTGGCTGCTGGGTGGATCGTCGAACATGCGTGATTCCTCGCAGTCCCGAGCAAGAGAAGAGAGCTTGGGCAAGAATGTCGGATACGGCCTCACGGCCTCACGGCCTCAAGTCCCGGATTCAATCATGACCCTGCACGACCTC
>JANPMR010000134.1:0-6194 GCA_031427055.1 Rubrivivax sp. | reverse complement strand
CGCAAGTCGGCAAAGGGCGCCTTCGAGGTGCGCGGCAAGACCCTGGGCATCGTGGGTTACGGCGCCATCGGCACACAGCTCTCGGTGCTGGCCGAGGGCCTGGGCATGAAAGTGATCTTCTTCGACGTCGTGAGCAAGCTTCCCCTGGGCAATGCCAGCCAGGTCCCCCGTCTCGACGACCTGCTGGCTCAGGCCGACGTCGTCAGCCTGCATGTGCCCGAGACCGCGGACACCCGGTGGATGATGGGCTCGGCTCAGATCGCCGCGATGAAGCATGGTGGCGTGCTGATCAACGCATCGCGCGGGACCGTCGTCGACATCGAGGCTCTGGCCGACGCCTTGCGAGGCAAGCGCCTGGCTGGCGCCGCCATCGATGTGTACCCCGAGGAGCCGCGCAGTTGCGACGAGCCCTTCGAGTCGCCCTTGCGGGGCCTCGACAACGTGATCCTGACACCGCACATCGGCGGGTCCACGGTGGAGGCCCAGGAGAACATCGGCATCGAAGTCGCAGCCAAGCGGGTCAAGTACAGCGACAACGGGACGTCGACCTCATCGGTCAATTTCCCCGAAGTTGCCCTGCCGGCACACCCGGGCAAACACCGTCTTCTGCACGTTCATCGCAACGTGCCGGGTGTGCTTGCGGAGATCAACCGGGTCTTCTCTGACCTGCACATCAACATCGCCGCGCAATATCTGCAGACCCAAGCGGAAGTGGGCTACGTGGTGATCGACATCGATGCCGAACACGCGGCCCAGGCGCTTGCCAAGCTGGCCGATGTTCCGGGTACCTTGCGCAGTCGGGTCTTGTTCTGAAAGGGCCCGAAGCATGACCTCATGGTCTGTCGGCGCGGTCCACGACGGCGCCTGTCGGGTGCGGGATGCGAGGGGTGACCACGTCGGCAACCTGAAATGGATCCGAGGCGTGTGGAAGTTCAAGGCCATCGGCCATGACGGTGCGGGGGCTGTCATCCCGGGCGGCGGGCCGCTGACCGACCGGCACAACACCGAGTTCGCCAGTCTCGACGTGGCGCAGATCAACAGGGTGCTTGGCAGTGCCTTCGATGCCCACCCGACAGTTCACGAATTCGTCCTCTTTCCTGGAAGATAGATTCCTTCGAACGCACCTCTGGTGGCGCGAGGGTGGCCAGGCTGCCGTGGGCGCGAGGCCGACTGAATTCTGTCGAGGCCGGATCGGCAGCTTGCCTGCGACGCCCGCCCTCCGGAGGCAGCACGCGAGGGTACGCGGGCCTGCAGGCCCAGGCGTCTGAGGATCTTCTCGAGCCTGGACTGCCACAGGATCGCGGCCATGACCTTTGTCCGGGCACAGGAACTTGGCGGGTGCTCCATCGTCTGCTTCGTTTGGCTTCGTGTGAAGCCAGGATCGAGTCACTTTGAACCGGTCGGTGGGGAGTCCCCGCTTGTGGCCGGCCGCGTGCATGGGGTCCCTGCTGAAGCGGTCCCTCTCCAATCCCCTGTGGTCCGGAATTTGGCGGACACCGAATCAGCCTCACGGGCCGGTGCAGTGACTTACGGTGGTACCCATGGCGACGGCCGATCGCCACGCAGCTCCGCCGCGCGTGCCGCGGCCACCGCCTGGCCCAGGTCGAGCACCGCCATCGCGTAGTAGCTCGACGCGTTGTAGCGCGTGATGGCGTAGAAGTTCTGCGTGCCGGCCACGTAGCTGTGCGCCGCGTCGCCGTTGTGCAGTTCCACCAGTGCCAGCGCGCCGGCGTGCTGGCGGCCGGCATCGGACAGCGCAGCACCGCGTGCCGCCATCTGCGCGGCGCTGAAACTGGGCAGGATGTCGGGTGCCAGCAGCGCGGCGAGGTTCTCGCCGGGCTGCGGCGGTGTCACCTCAAAGCGCGCCGGCATGCCGCGCTGCCAGCCGGCGCGCTGCAGGTACTGCGCCACCGAGCCCACGACGTCGGCGGTGCTGGCGCGCAGGTCGACATGGCCGTCGCCGTCGAAGTCGAGCGCGTCACGGTTGATGCTGCTGGGCAAGAACTGCGGCCAGCCGATGGCGCCGGCGTATGAGCCCTTCAGGGTCTGCGGGTCGATGCCTTCGCGCGCGGCGAGCACGAGCAGTTCTTCGAGCTCGCCGCGAAAGAAGGCGCTGCGGTCGCTGCGGCCGCTTGGGAAGTCGAAGCTCAGCGTGGCCAGCGCGTCGATGACGCGAAAGCCGCCGGTGATGCGGCCGTAGTAGGTCTCGACGCCGATGATGCCGACCACCACCTCGGCCGGCACGCCGAAACGCTCTTCGGCGCGCGCCAGCCAAGCCGCGTGGTCGCGCCAGAAGGCCGCGCCGGCCTCGATGCGGCGCGGCTCGATGAAGCGCTCGCGGTAGGCGGCCCAGTTCTTGGCCTGGCCCGGCGGCGCCGGCATGATGAGCTTGCGCACGGCCTCGATGCGCCGCGCGCGCGCCAGTTGCGATTCGATCCAGCGGCGGCTGAGGCCGCGGCGCTGTGCCACCTCGGCGGCGAATCGTTTGACTTCGGCGTGGGCGCCGTAGGCCGGGCCGGTGGACTGCGCGTTGCGCGCCGACTTCGGCGCCGCGATGGCATCGCTTGTCGTCGATGCGGCAACCGCCACCGCCATCAGCACGGCCAGCGTGCGCGCCGCCGCCGCAAACTGCCGCCACCAACGGCCGTCGGCCTTGCGCGGTGGCTCGCCATAGCGCTGGCGATCTTGCGCCTCCAGCAACTCGGCCAGCGCCTCGCCACGTTCGCGCAGCGCTTCGCGAACCAGCGCCGCCCGCGTGCGCGGCGCGTGGTGCGGCTGCACCGGCACGCCCAACTGCTGCAGGCGCGCCTGCACGCGGCGTTGCAGCCGCTGCCAGGGGTCTTGCCGATGCCGATCCCACCAGGCCCAGGCCGCGCCGCCCAGCGCCGCGCTGCACAGCAACGCGATCAGGGTGGACGCCAGCGCCTGCCAGTCGGGGGACTCGAAACCCAGTGACCGCAGCAGGTCGAACTGCTGCCCGCGCGAGTAGCCCAGCACCCACTGGTTCCAGCGCTTGTTGACGGCCTCCCAGGCGCCGCGCAGCGAGGCCATCAACGCCGGGCTCATGCTGCCGATGGCGCCGGCCACCAGGCCGGGCGGCAGTGACAGGCTGCGCCCGCGCTGCACGCGCTCGGGTGCTACGGCGGCGGTGGGGTCGACGCGCAGCCAGCCGACGCCGCTCTGCCAGATCTCGGCCCAGGCGTGGGCGTTGCGCTGGCGCACGATCCAGTAGCCGTCCACCGGCTCGGCGTCGGTGCCCTGGTAGCCGGTGACGACGCGCGAGGGCACGTCCATTCCGCGCATGATGACGACGAAGGCGGCAGCAAAGTGCTCGCAGAAGCCGAGCTTGCGGTCGAACCAGAATTCGTCGATGGCGTTGTTGTCGTAGGGGCCGGGCTCGAGCGTGTAGGTGTATTCGCCGCGGCGGATGTGCTGCAGCACGGCGTCTGACAGTGCCGTGGCGTCGGCGCCGGCCAGGTCGGCCCGCGCGCGCAATTGCGCCGCCCATTGCAGCGTGCGCGGGTTCTGGTTGGGCGGCAGCGTCACCAAGTCGCGCAGGCCCAGCGTGGCCGCGCGCGGGCCGTGGCGGTGGTCAGGCCAGGCGGTGGCGAGCAGGCGCAATCGTTCGTCGATCGGGCGCTCGGTTTGCCACTGGCCGTCGCCGCGCAAGGCAGCGCCCCAGCCAGGCGCGCTGGGCGCGGTGTCGGCGCGGTCGGGCGTCATCTCCAGCAGCGGCAGCAGCGGCAAGCGGCTGGGCTCCATCGTCACTTCATAGGCCAGCGGCGTGCCGCGTTGTTCCAGGTTGAGTCGCAGTTGCAGGGCAGACGAGAAGCGGGGCTGCAGCCGCGTCCACTCGCGGCCGTCGAAGTTGGACAACACGGGGCCGCGAAAGTACAGCTGATCGGGCCGCGGCACGGGCCCGAAGAAGCGCACGCGCAGGGCGATCGAGTCGTCCTCGGCCACCGAAGCCACGCCGCCCAGCCGCATCGAGCCCGAGAGCCCCGTGCGGCCCGCAGCGTCTTGCGGCAGCCCCCACAGCGGCCCGATGCGCGGGAACAGCACGAACAGCACCGCCATCACCGGCAGCGCCAGCAGTGCCGTGCGCCCGGCGATGGCGCTTGCCTGCGCCAACGGTGGCCGCCCCACCGGCATGTGCGCCAGCACCAGCGCCGTGAGCAGCGCCCACACGGCACCCAGCAGCCACAGGCCGGTGCCCAGCGATTGCGAGTAGAGGAAGTGCGTCAGCACGAGAAAGAAGCCGAGGAAGAAGACCACCAGCGCGTCGCGCCGCGCGCGCAGCTCGAGCGTCTTCAGCGACATCAGCACCACCAGCATGGTGATGCCGGCCTCCTTGCCCAGCAGCGTGCGCTCTTGCCACAGCGTCAGGCCGCAGGCCAGCAGCAGCAGGGCGGTGACGACGCCGCGGTGGGGCAGGGCGGCGCCGGTGACGGCGAGCTGCCCGCGCCACAACAGCAAGGCGCTTGCCAAGAGCCCGCACCAAATCGGCAGGTGCAGCAGATGCGGCGCGATCGTCAGGCCGATCACGGCCAGCAGGAACAGCGTGTCGCGCGCCTCGCGCGGCAGATGGGCGGCGCGCTCGTGCAGGGTCTTGATCATGTCCAGGTCGCCAACAAATCGAGCGCGGCCCGACGATGCGCCGCGCCTTGCCCAGGCGGCTGCTCGCGGCCGGGCAATCGCAAGCCGGTATCGATGCCCTCGCGCTCGGCCAGCAGCACCCAGGCGGCGAGGCGCGAGAGGCGGCGCTCGGCGTCGCCTGCGGTCTCGGCCCAGTCCAGCCAGAGCTCGCGAGAGGCGCTGCCGGCGGTCTCGCGGCTGACCAGCTCACCGCTGCGCGCCACCTTCTTCCACACCACCTGGCGCATGGTGTCGCCGCGCCGCCAGGGGCGCACGCCGTCGAGCTCGCTGCCGGCGCCGCGGCGCGTGGGCTGGTCGTCGCCGGCGGATGAGCCGGTCATCGGCAAGGGCGGTGTCGGGTGTTCGGCGCGCGGCCAGGCCAGCACACGCGCGGCCGGCCGCCAGACCGTCCAGGCGCGAAAGAGGCCAAAGGGAAACACCGTCTCCACGACAAGTGTCGGCACCGCGTGCCAGCCGCGCCGCTCGGGCGCGAAGCTGACATGCGCCACGGCCTGGCCGCCGGCTGGCGCGTCGGTCCAGGTCACGGTGTCGCGGGCCTGCTCGTAGCGCAGCGCCAGCGCGTGGCGCTGGCCGCCGGGGTTGATGACCACCACTTCCAGCACCGCGGGCGAGCCGGCGTGCACGGGCGCGGCCGGGCGCAGGTGCAGCGTCAGACCGCGCAGGTTGCCGTGCGTGAGGTGCATCGACACCAGGCCCGCGCTGGCCAGCAGGAAGGTCAGCGCGTAGCCCAGGCTCAGCTGGTAGTTGATCGAGGCCAGCAGCATCACGATCAGCGTGCCGGCAAAGGTGAAGCCGGCGCGCGTGGGCAGGATGTAGATGTTGCGCTGGCCGAGCAGCCAGGTGTCGGTGAAGGGCAGCCGCGACTGCCACCACTGGCGAAAGCGGCCGCGGATCGACCAGGGTCCGGTGCCGCTCACGGGATGGGCGTGGCCTCGACCATGGCGCGCACCTGTTCGACCGGGCCGCGGCCCGCGGTCGCCACGGGCACCAGCCGGTGCGCGATGGCCTGCGGCAGCATGGCCTGGATGTCGTCGGGCGCCACGTAGTCGCGGCCGGCCATCAGCGCGCGGGCCCGGGACACCCGCAGCACGGCCATGCCGGCGCGCGGCGACAGGCCTTCGGTGAACCACTGGCCAGAACGCGTGGCGGCGATCAGCGTCTGCAGGTAGTCCAGCAGCGGCGGCGCGGCGCGCACGGCCAGCACCGCCTGCTGCGCCGTCTGCAGCTCGGCCGGGCGCATCACCGGCTGCAGGTGCATGGCGGCGGCGCGGCGGTCGCCGCCGGTGAGCAGCTCGCGCTCGGCGGCGCGGTCGGGGTAGCCCAGCGTGATGCGCAGCAAGAAGCGGTCGAGCTGGCTCTCGGGCAGCGGATAGGTGCCGAGCTGGTCGCTCGGGTTCTGCGTCGCGATGACGAAGAAAGGGCTGGGCAGGGCGCGCGTCTCGTTCTCGACCGAGACCTGCTGCTCTTCCATCGCCTCGAGCAGCGCGCTCTGCGTCTTGGGGCCGGCGCGGTTGATCTCGTCGGCCAGCAGCACCTGC
>JANPMR010000133.1:0-1883 GCA_031427055.1 Rubrivivax sp. | reverse complement strand
CCTGGGCGACGAGGCCAAGCTGCTGGCCGGCGGCCACAGCCTGCTGCCGATGATGAAGCTGCGTTTTGCCGAGCCCAAACACCTCATCGACCTGGGCAAGATCGCGTCGCTGCGCGGCATCGAGCAGGTGGGCAACGAGATCCACATCGGCGCCATGACCACCGAGCACGAGCTGCTCAACTCCAAGCTACTGGCAGACAAGGTGCCGCTGCTGGTGGAAGGCGCGGGCTGGATCGCCGACCCGCAGATTCGCTACAAGGGCACGATTGGCGGCGACATCGCGCACGGCGACCCCGGCAACGACCACCCGGCGCTGATGCTGGCGCTGGACGCGTCCTTCGTGCTGCAGGGCCCCAAGGGCACGCGCACCGTCATGGCCGACGGCTTCTTTCTCGGCATCTACGCCACGCTGATGCAGGCCGATGAAATCCTGACGCAGATCCGCGTGCCGATTCCGGCTGCCGGCACCGGTTCGTCGTACTGCAAGCTCAAGCGCAAGACCGGCGACTTCGCCACCGCCGCCACCGCTGCCGTGCTGCGCCTGCAGGGCGGGCGTGTCACCGAGGCGCGCATCGCGCTGACCAACGTGGCCACCTGCGCGCTGCGCGTGAAGGCCGCCGAGGCGCACCTGATCGGCAAGGCCATCGACAACACCAGCCTGACCGAAGCGGCGCGCCTGGCGATGAGCATCTGCGACCCGCAGCCCGACCAGCGCGGCGACGCCGACTACAAGCGCGCGATGTGCGGCGAGATGACGCGCCGCGCGCTGCAGGCCGCGGCGGCCAAGGCCGTCTGACCCGAACAGGAACAGGAGACAAGCTCATGGCCAGCACACACAAGGTGTCGTTCCAGCTCAACGGCAAGGGGGTCGGCGTCGAGGTCGAGCCGCGCGAACTGCTGATCCACACACTGCGCGAAAGACTCGCGCACACCGGGCCGCACATCGGCTGCGAGACCAGCCACTGCGGCGCCTGCACGGTCGATGTCGACGGCATGTCGGTCAAGAGCTGCACCGTGCTGACGGTGCAATGCGAGGGCGCCGAGATGCTCACGGTGGAAGGCTTCGAGCAGAACGGCGTGCTGCACGCGCTGCAGCAGGCCTTTCACGAAGAGCACGGCCTGCAGTGCGGCTACTGCACGCCGGGGATGATCACGCGCGCCTACCGGCTGCTGAAAGAAAACCCCGACCCGAGCGAGGCCGAGATCCGCTACGGCATTGCCGGCAACCTGTGCCGCTGCACGGGCTACCAGAACATCGTCAAGGCCGTGCAGTCCGCCGCGAAGAAGCTCGCCGCGACCGCCACCGCCTGACCCCACCCAATCCAACGGAGACACCTCATGGGCGACATGTCAGAACTCCAGGCACGCGAAGACAAGCTGCAGGGCATGGGCACGTCCCTGCTGCGCAAGGAGGACGCCAAGTTCATCCGCGGCCAGGGCAGCTATGTCGACGACGTCAAGCTGCCGGGCATGCTGTTCGGCGCCATCGTGCGCAGCCCCTACGCGCATGCCCGCATCAAGGGCATCGACAAGAGCAAGGCGCTGGCCTGCCCGGGCGTGGTGGCGGTGCTGACGGCTGACGATCTGAAGCCGGTGAACCTGCACTGGATGCCCACGCTGGGCAGCGACGTGCAGGCCGTGCTGGCCGACAAGAAGGTCTGCTTCCAGCACCAGGAAGTGGCCATGGTGCTGGCCAGCGACCGCTACGCCGCGGCCGACGGCGCCGCGCTGGTCGAGGTGGAGTACGAAGAGCTGCCGGCCATCGTCGACCCGCACCGCGCGATGGACAAGGACGCGGTGGTCATCCGCGAGGACATCGCCGAGCGCACCGAGGTCGGCCACGGCCCGCGCACCCACCCCAATCACATCTTCACCTGGGAAGC
>JANPMR010000132.1:0-9781 GCA_031427055.1 Rubrivivax sp. | reverse complement strand
TTCATGGACGACGAGATCGCCGAGAGCTACCTGCTCGACAGCGTGCTCACGCTGGTCGACGCCAAGCACGCCCAGAGTCAGCTCGACACGCGCCAAGAAGCGCGCCGGCAGATCGGCTTTGCCGACCAGATCTTCATCAGCAAGTCCGATCTGGTGAGCGAGGCCGAGGTCGAGGCTTTGGTTCACCGCATCAAGCACATGAACCCACGCGCACCGCAGAGCAAGGTGCACTTCGGCGAAGTACCGATCAGCCAGGTCTTCGACCTCAAGGGCTTCAACCTCAACGCCAAGCTCGAGATCGACCCCGACTTTCTCAACGCCGACGGCGGCCATGGCGCCCATGCCCATGACCATGGCGCTGACCACGTGCACGACGAGCACTGCGACCACCCGCACCACCATGCACACGACGACGACGTGAAGTCCTTCGTCTTTCGCAGCAAGAAGGCCTTCAACGCGGCCAAGCTCGAAGACTTCCTGGGCGCCATCGTGCAGGTCTACGGGCCCAAGATGCTGCGCTACAAGGGTGTGCTGCTGATGAAGGGCAGCGACCGCAAGGTCATCTTCCAGGGCGTGCACCAGATGATGGGCAGCGATCTGGGGCCCAAGTGGGCGCCCGGCGAAGAGAAGTGCAGCAAGATGGTTTTCATCGGCATCGATCTGCCCAAGGATGTGTTGCTGCAAGGCTTGGAGCAATGCCTGGTCTGAACGCCGCCGCAGCCCTGCCAGCCGGCCAGCAAGGTCGGCGGCAGGCGTGGCTACAATCCGCGCGCCCTGAAGCACCAACAGGCCCAAATATGAGTTCCCGAAAGGGGAGGAGGTCCCCGTGATCAAGCCACCGGCCAAGGCAGCCACAGCCAGCAAGACGTCGGCGCTGCCCGCCAAGACCGCGGCCAAGCCAGCCGCAAGTGCGACAACGACGCCGATCAAACCGGCCGCCAAGGCCGCGCCGACGCCGGTCAAGCCGGCCGCTAGCGCGACCGCTGCGCCGGTCAAGCCGGCCGCGAAAGCACCGACGGCGGCCAAGTCACCCACGCCCAAGCAGGCGCCTGCCCCGGCGCCCGCCGTTCCGACGCCCGCGCCGGCCGCGTCCAACCGATTCACCGACCGATTTGCGCCAGCGGCCCGTCCCGCGGCACCCCAGATGACTGAAACCCTCGAAGTACCCAAGCCCGTCCAGAAGATCGACCCCAAGGTGGCCAACGCCTGGAAGCACAAGGCCGGCCGCGAACTCAGCGAAGCCGAGTTGCTGGCCATGCCCGAAGCCGAGTTCATGAAGGACAAGCAGCTCGACTTCTTTCGCGCGCGGCTGCAGCAGCAGAAGGATGACCTGCTGTCCAACGCCGGCGAAACCACCGAGCACCTGCGCGAGGACACCTCCATCGTGCCTGACCCGGCTGACCGCGCGACGATCGAGGAAGAGCACGCGCTGGAGTTGCGCACGCGCGACCGCGAGCGCAAGCTGCTGAAGAAGATCGCTCAGTCGCTGACGCGCCTGGACAGCGGCGAGTACGGCTACTGCGACGAGACCGGCGAGCCCATCGGCCTGCCGCGCTTGCTGGCGCGGCCCACGGCCACCTTGTCGCTCGAAGCGCAGCAGCGGCGCGAGCTCAAGCAGAAGATGTTCGGCGACTGACCGCCACACTGCCACAGTGCCGCGCGGCACTGTGGCGCGCCGGAGTACCATTTACGACCCATGGCCGAAAACGAGAGCTTCTTCCGCAAGGTGGTACGGTTCGTCGCGAACCCTGCCACCGATTGGACCGACCTCAATTCGCGCCAGGAGGACACCCGCGAACTTGAGATCGAGAAGTCCGAGCTCAAGGCCATGATCGAGCGCAAGCGCCGCAATGACTTTGTGCGCAAGCGCGAGTTCGACATGCTGCGCCGCGTGCGCCGCGAGGGCCTGTCACCCGAACAGCTGGCCTCCCTGGGCGGGTCGTCGCGCATCGACGACTCCGAAGCCCGCCTGCCCGACGGCGGCCCTTCACGCCCCGAGGGCGTGAAGGCCAAGATCGACGAGATCGAGCAGCAGATGGTGGGCGACCCGGGCTTCTCGAGCACGCATCGCAAGCCGACGGGCGCCTTCGCCGCGCCGACCGAACTCGCGGTGCTGGCGCGCTCGGCGCCGCCGCCGAAGCCCTCGTACCGCATGCCGCTGGATGCCGACGACGACGAAAGCCTCCCAGCCCTGCCGCCTCTGGCCGAGATGCAGCTGCCGCCGCCCTCGGCACCGGCGCCCGTGCAAATGGCCGCCGGCCTGCCACCCTTGGCGCCGATGGAAGCCGTGTCCTTTGGCAGCCCGGCACAGGCGAGCCCCGCCGACGGCAGCGACTTCGGCAACCCCTTTGCCGTCGAAGTCAGCGAGGTCGCGCACGACCCCGAGCTCGACGAGGCCGTGATCGCCTTCGCCAATGCCGACTTCTCCCAGTGCGAAGAAGCGCTGCAGCGCATCACCGAGCCCGGCAGCGGCCGCGCCCAGCACGCCGAAACCTGGTTGGTACTGTTCGATCTCTACCGCGCCACTGGCCAGCAGCAGCACTTCGAGAGCCTGGCACTCGAATACGCACAACAGTTTGGCTGGTCGTCGCCGCAGTGGTACTCGCTGCCCAAGCTCGTGGCCGAGACGGCCATCGACGAGCCCGACAGCTCAAGCGACGGCTCCCGCGGCACCACCGAGGTCGGCTGGGTCTGCCCCGGCATCCTTGACATCGACGAGGTCGCACGGCTGCGTTCGCAGACCTTGCAGATGCCCTTGCCCTGGGTCTTCGACTGGAACCACCTGCGCAGCGTCGACGCCGAGGCGGCGACACACCTGTCGACGCTGTTACGCCGCTGGGCTGATCAGGCGATCGAGATTCGCTGGATCGCGGGCGAAACGCTGTTCACGGTGCTGCAGGATTCCGCACCCACGGGCGTGCGCGATGCCGACCCGGCCTTCTGGCTGACCCGGCTGGATGCGCTGCGCCTGGCCAACCGGGCCGATCAGTTTGACGAGGCCGCCATCGACTACTGCGTCACCTATGAGGTGAGCCCGCCGTCGTGGGAGCCGGCCCGCTGCAGGGTGGTGGTGATGGGCGCCAACCTGACCACGCGCACACCGTCGATGTCGATGGTGAGCGACGTTGCCACCGGCTTCATGGAGTCCGGCCTGGTCGAAGACCAGGGTGGCGGCATCGAGGTCGCCCACGTCGAGCTCTCCGGGCAACTCGTCGGCGACATCAGCGCCACGCTGAACCGGCTGCTCGGCCAATTGGGCAACTGCACCGTGGTCAGCGTGTCCTGTGCACGCCTGATTCGCGTCGACTTCATCGCCGCGGGTGACCTGCTCAATTGGGTGCTGGCGCGCCGCAACGAAAGCCGGGCCGTGCACTTTGTCGATACCCACCGGCTGGTGGCGCTGTTCTTCGGCGCGATGGGCATCAACGAGCACGCCAAGGTCGCCGTACGCAAAGTTTGAGTTTGCGACGGGCTTGACGCGGGCCGCCACGGCCCCACCTGAGAGACTTCATGGAAACCTTCCACGGCACCACCATCGTCAGCGTGCGCCGCGGCCCTGTCGTCGCGCTGGGCGGCGACGGCCAGGTGACGCTGGGCACCATCGTCGTCAAGGCCGGCGCGCGCAAGGTGCGCAAGCTCTACCGCGATCAGGTGCTGGCCGGCTTTGCCGGCGCCACCGCCGACGCCTTCACGCTGTTCGAGCGTTTCGAGGCCAAGCTCGAGAAGCACCAGGGCCACTTGCAGCGCGCCGCCATCGAGCTGACCAAGGACTGGCGCACCGACCGCGTGCTGCGCCGCCTGGAAGCCATGCTGGCGGTGGCCGACCGCGAGTGCTCGCTCATCATCACCGGCAACGGCGACGTGCTCGAACCCGAGCACGGCATTGTCGCCATCGGCTCGGGCGGCCCCTATGCGCAAGCCGCGGCGCGGGCACTGCTGGCGCACACCGAGCTGTCGCCGGCCGACATGGTCAAACGCTCGCTCGAAATCGCGGGCGACATCTGCATCTACACCAACCAGAACCACATCGTTGAGACGCTGGGCTGACCGCATGACGCCGAGCCGCCTCAAGTCATGCACGCCCCCTCGGGGGGCCGACGCCGCAGGCGTCTCGGGGGCCAGATCGCCATGTCGATGACACCCCAGGAGATCGTCTCCGAGCTCGACCGCCACATCGTTGGCCAGAACGCGGCCAAGCGTGCGGTAGCCATTGCGCTGCGCAATCGCTGGCGTCGCCAGCAGGTGGAGGGCGCTCTGCGCTCCGAGATCACGCCCAAGAACATCCTCATGATCGGCCCCACCGGCGTGGGCAAGACCGAGATCGCGCGCCGCTTGGCGCGGCTTGCCGACGCGCCCTTCATCAAGGTCGAGGCCACCAAGTTCACCGAGGTGGGCTACGTCGGCAAGGACGTCGACAGCATCGTGCGCGACCTGTTGGAAGTGGCCGTCAAGCAAGAGCGCGAGCGCCAGATGCGCGGCAAGCGCGCTGCCGCCGAAGACGCGGCCGAGGATCGCATCCTCGACGCCTTGGTGCCGCCGCCACGCGATCGGGCCATCGGCTTTGGCAGCGACGCCGCAAGCCCCGACAGCACGGCGCGCCAGGTGATGCGCAAGCGCCTGCGCGAGGGCCTGCTCGACGACAAGGAAGTCGAAATCGAACTGGCCGACGCCAAGCCCGCGCTCGAGATCCTGGGCGCGCAGGGCATGCCCGGCATGGAAGACATGGCCGAGCAACTGAAGGGCCTGTTCTCGCAGATGGGCAACGCCAAACGCAAGGCGCACAAGCTGAAGATCGGCGAGGCGCGCAAGCGCCTGGTCGACGAAGAGGCGGCCGGCCTCGTCAACGAGGACGACGTGCGCGCCAGCGCGCTGGCGCAGGCCGAGGCCAACGGCATCGTCTTCATCGACGAGATCGACAAGGTGGCCTCGCGCAGCGACCACGGTGGCGCCGAGGTCAGCCGCCAGGGCGTGCAGCGCGACCTGCTGCCGCTGGTCGAGGGCACCACCGTCAGCACCAAGTACGGCCCCGTCAAGACCGACCACATGCTGTTCATCGCCAGCGGTGCCTTTCACCTGGCCAAGCCCAGCGACCTGATCCCCGAGTTGCAGGGGCGCTTCCCGATCCGCGTCGAGCTGTCGTCCTTGAGCGTGGACGACTTCGAGGCCATCCTCACCAGCACCCACGCCAGTCTCGTCAAGCAGTACCAGGCCTTGCTGGCCACGGAGGGCGTGACGCTGCAGATCACGCCCGAGGGCGTGCGTCGGCTGGCGCAGATCGCCTTCGACGTCAACGAGCGCACCGAGAACATCGGCGCGCGCCGCCTGGCCACGGTGATGGAGCACCTGCTCGACGAAGTCAGCTTCGACGCGCCCAATCGCGGCGGGCAGACGGTGGTCATCGACGCCGCGGCGGTGGACGCGCGGCTGGCCGAACTGTCGCGCAACGAGGATCTCTCGCGCTACATCCTGTAGGCGCCCGCGCGGCGGCGTCACGGGCACGGCCGGCGCAAGCCCGACAATCGGGCGCCACGCGCACCAGGAGCCGCCACGACATGTCTTCGAGCCCCGACTTCATCGCCCCCACCCGCCACACCGACGCCGAGTCGGCCTTGGCGCAGGTGCAGGCCATCTACCGCAACAGCATCGAACACCTGCGCGGCGCGCTGCAACGCTTCGTGGCCGGCGAAGACGACGGCCAGCACGTGCGCGCCTGCTACCCCTTCGTTCGCCTGCGCACCGACACCGTGGCGCGCGCCGACTCGCGGCTGAGCTACGGCTTCGTGGCCGGGCCGGGCAGTTTCGAGACCACCTTGACGCGGCCCGATCTCTACGCTGGCTACCTGCTCGAACAGTTCCGCCTGCTGCTGCGCAATCACAGCGTCGAAATCGAGGTGGGCACCAGCGCGCAGCCCATTCCCGTGCACTTCTCGCTCGCCGAGCACGACCACCTTGAAGGCTCGATGAGCCCCGAGCGGCGCCTGAAGATGCGCGACCTGTTCGACCTGCCCGACCTGGCGGCAATGGACGACGGCATCGCCAATGGCACGCACGAGCCGCGGCCAGGCGAGGCGCAGCCGCTGTCGCTGTTCACCGCGCCGCGGGTCGACTATTCGCTGCACCGCCTGCGCCACTACACCGGCACGGCGCCAGAGCACTTCCAGAACTTCGTGCTCTTCACGAACTACCAGTTCTACGTCGACGAGTTCATCAAGCTCGGCCATGCGCTGATGGCCGACCCGGCCTGCGAATACGAGGCCTTCGTCGAACCCGGCAATGTCGTCACTCGGCGCAGCGGCCAGGCGACGCGGCCGGGCGACGATCTCGGCTCACCGCCGCCGCGCCTGCCGCAAATGCCGGCCTACCACTTGCGCCGCGGCGACAACAGCGGCATCACGATGGTCAACATTGGCGTCGGCCCCGCGAACGCCAAGACCATCACCGACCACGTCGCCGTGTTGCGGCCGCATTGCTGGCTGATGCTGGGCCACTGCGCCGGCCTGCGCAACAGCCAGCAGCTCGGCGACTACGTGCTGGCCCACGCCTACATGCGCGAGGACCACGTGCTCGACGAAGAGTTGCCGCTGTGGGTGCCGATCCCGGCGCTGGCCGAAGTACAGGTCGCGCTGGAGCAGGCGGTGGCCGAGATCACGCAGCTGCAAGGCTACGAGCTCAAGCGCATCCTGCGTACCGGCACCGTCGCGAGCACGGACAACCGCAACTGGGAGCTGCTGCCCAACTACGGCCCCGAGCGCCGCTTCAGCCAGAGCCGCGCCGTGGCGCTGGACATGGAGAGCGCCACCATCGCCGCCAACGGCTTTCGCTTCCGCGTGCCCTACGGCACCTTGCTGTGCGTGAGCGACAAGCCGCTGCACGGCGAGATCAAGCTGCCGGGCATGGCCAACCACTTCTACCGCGAGCGCGTTGACCAGCACCTGCGCATCGGCATGCGCGCGGTCGAGTTGCTGCGGCAAGAACGATCCGGCAGCCTGCACAGCCGCAAGTTGCGCAGCTTTGCCGAGGTGGCGTTCCAGTAGGCGGCCCGCGCCTCAGCGCGCTCCGGTCAGCAGGGGGCGCAGCGCCACCAGCCCCAGCAGCGGGCCGATGGCCAACCAGGGCAAGAGCTCGGCCAAAGGCCAGGACTGCGCCAGATGCACGAAGCCGGCGACGCTGATCGCCGAGATCGAGAAGCCGATGCAATTGGTGAGCGTGAGCACGCTGCCGACTGATTCCCGCGGCGCGTTGCCCGCGGTCATGGCCGAGAACTGCGGCGAGTCGCCGGCCACCGTCACGCCCCACACCAGCAGCCAGGCCAGGAAGATCGGCAGCGGCGCGGCCAGCAGCCAGGGCGCGGCCAGGCAACACATGCCGCTGATCGCCAACTGCACGGCCGCCACACGCGCGCTGCCGTGCCGCCGCGCCAGCAGGCCGCCGGCCACGCAACCCAGCGCGCCGACGCCCAGCACCCCGAAGGCCCAGGCCGAGACGGTGGCAGCGCCAGCCAGGCGCGTGGCCAGCACGATCGGCACCAGCACCCACACCGTGTACAGCTCCCACATGTGGCCGAAATAGCCCAGCACCGAGGCCCGAACAAGGCGGTGCCGCCACAGCGCGGCCAAGGCGCCCAGCCGCAGCCCGGCCGGCCGTGCGACATGCGGTGGCTCGGGCAGCGCCAGCATCAGCAGCAGGCCGCCGCCAGCGGTCACGGCGGCGACGCAGACGAAGACGGCACGCCAGTCGAAATCGGCGCCCACCGCACGCATCAGGTGCGGGCTGGCGCTGCCGATCACCAGCGCCCCCACCAGCCAGCCCAGCGCATGGCCCAGCCCGCCCGGAAACCATTGCGAGGCGATCTTCATGCCCACCGGGTAGATGCCGGCGATGCAGAAGCCGGTCAGGGCGCGCCAGGCCAGCAGCGCCGGCATCGACGAGGCGGCGGCCACCGCCGCCAGCGTGCACAAGGCGGCCAGCAGCGCGCAGGCCAGAAACACGCGCCGCGGCGAGACGCGGTCGGCCACGGCCAGCAGCGCGAAGACCAGCGTGCCGGCGATGAAGCCGGCCTGCATCGCGGCGCTGAGCGTGCCCACCGCGGCCGCGCCAAAGCCGTACTCGGCCTGCAATTCGGGCATCACGGCGTTGACAGCGAACCAGGGCGAGGTGCCTGCCAACTGGGCCATCACCAGCACCGGCAGCACGCGCCGCGGCGCGGCCGCTTCGGTGGGTTTGATCGACATCATCGGCACATCAAACGGCCACGCTAACACGCACCCCTTGGGCATCGGCGCCCTTGTGGTGGGCCGCGCCTTGTCATAACGTGGGCGCACCCATCACGAACACAGCATCTGCTGGAGGAGCGCACCCCATGCCCAGCCCATCGAGCTTCAGCCCATCGGGCATCGCCGCCATCCGCACGCTGGCTTTGGTGGGCGCATCCGCCACCGGCAAGACCTCGCTGGCCGAGGCCCTGCTGGCCCGGGCCGGCGCCATCACCAGCGCGGGTTCGCTGGAGCGCGGCAGCACGGTGAGCGACCACGACCCGCTCGAGCGCCGGATGCAGCATTCGCTCAACGCCAGCGTGATGCATCTGGTGCATGCCGACACGCGCATCCACTTCATCGACACGCCCGGCGGCCCCGACTTCCTGGGCCAGAGCCTGCCCGCGCTGGAAGCGGTGGAGACGGCGGCCGTGGTCATCAACGCCGCGGCCGGCATCGAGCCGCTGGCGCTGCGCATGATGGAGTACGCGGCCTCGCGCCATCTCGACCGGCTGCTCATCGTCAACAAGATCGACACGCCCGGAGTCGACCTCGCGGCGGTGCTGGCGCAGATCCAGGCCGTCTTCGGCCGTGAGTGTCTGCCGGTCAACCTGCCCGACGCCGGCGCGACCCAGGTCGTCGACTGCTTCTTCAAGCGCGAAGGGCACAGCGACTTCGGCAGCGTCGATGCGGCGCACCGTGCCTTGGTCGAGCAGGTGGTCGAGGTCGACGGCGAGCTCGTTGATCGCTACCTCAACGACGGCGACGTCGACGCCAGCGAACTGCATGCGCCGCTCGAGCAAGCACTGCGCGAAGGCCACCTGATCCCGGTGTGTTTCGTCTCTGCCAAGAGCGGCGCCGGCGTGGCGGAGTTGCTGGACATCATCGTCAAACTGCTGCCCAACCCGACCGAGGCCAACGCGCCCGACTTTCTCAACGGCGAAGGCGCCGACGCGCAGCCGATGCGTGCCGAGGCCGACCCCGCCAAACACGTGCTGGCACATGTCTTCAAGGTCACCGTCGACCCCTTCGTCGGCCGCATGGGCGTGTTCCGGGTGCACCAGGGCACGGTCACCAAGGACAGCCAGCTCTACATCGGCGACGGCCGCAAGCCCTTCAAGGTGGGGCGCCTGCTGATGCTGCAGGGCAAGGACACGGTTGAGGTGTCACGCGCCCTGCCGGGCGACATCGTGGCGGTGGCCAAGGTCGACGAGATCCACTTCGACGCCGTGCTGCACGACGCCGCCGAGGACGATCACATCCACCTCAAGGCGCTGGACTTTCCCAAGCCCGTGCACGGCCTGGCGATCGAGCCCAAGCGCCACGGCGACGAGCAGCGCATGTGGGAGATCCTGACCAAGCTCGTCGATGAAGACCCGTGTCTGAAGGTAGAGCACGTGGCCTCTACCAACGAGACCATCCTCTACGGCCTGGGCGAGCTGCACCTGCGCGTGCTGCTCGACCGCCTGCGCGAGACCTACAAGTTCGAGGTCAACACGCGGCCGCCTCGCATCGCCTACCGCGAGAGC
>JANPMR010000131.1:0-9130 GCA_031427055.1 Rubrivivax sp. | reverse complement strand
GGCTGGCCACGTAAGTGCCCTTGCCCTGGCGGCGCACCAGCAGGTTTTCGGTCGCCATCTCGTCGATGGCCTTGCGCACCGTGCCCTGGCTGACGCGGTAGCGGGCCGCCAGTTCGGTCTCGCTGGGGATGGCCTGGCCGGGCAGCCATTCGCCAGCCTGCAGGCCGCGCACCAGCAGCGTCTTGATCTGCCGGTAGAGCGGGCTGAACGAGGGCGTGGCGTCCGCCGCGGCCGTGTCGGCGGCGGTCAGGGATACGCCGGCTGGGGTCTCGGGCATCAGCCGATTGCAGCACGCAGCCCGGTTGGCGTCCATCGGATTCGTATCTTATATAAGACAGCAAATCTGCCTGCAAGCGCGTTGATGGATGTCAGCCTCGTGCCAAGACGTGCCGCTAGACTTGGCGCTTGATCCCGTGCCCATCCCCGCCCCTCTACCCAGGAGAAAGTCCATGAGCAAGAAGCCCGTCCGCGTGGCCGTGACCGGTGCTGCCGGCCAGATCGGCTATGCCCTGCTGTTTCGCATCGCCAGCGGCGAAATGCTTGGCAAGGACCAACCCGTGATCCTGCAATTGCTCGAGGTGCCGGTGGAAGGGCCGCAGAAGGCGCTCAAGGGCGTGATGATGGAGCTGGAGGACTGTGCGTTTCCCCTGCTCGCCGGCATGGAGGCCCACGGCGACCCGCTCACCGCTTTCAAGGACACCGATTACGCGCTGCTCGTCGGCGCCCGCCCGCGCGGCCCCGGCATGGAGCGCGCCGACCTGCTGGCCGCCAACGCGCAGATCTTCACCGCCCAGGGCCGTGCACTCGACGCCAGCGCCAGCCGCGACGTCAAGGTGCTGGTGGTGGGCAACCCGGCCAACACCAACGCCTACATCGCGATGAAGAGCGCGCCCAGCCTGCCGCGCAAGAACTTCACCGCCATGCTTCGGCTGGACCACAACCGCGCGCTGAGCCAGATTGCCGCCAAGACGGGCAAGCCCGTGTCCTCGATCAAGAAGCTGGCCGTCTGGGGCAATCACAGCCCGACGATGTATGCCGACTACCGCTTCGCCACCATCGATGGCGCCAGCGTCAAGGACATGATCAACGACCAGGTCTGGAACGCCGAGACCTTCCTGCCCACCGTGGGCAAGCGTGGCGCGGCCATCATCGCGGCGCGCGGCGTCTCGTCGGCGGCCAGCGCGGCCAACGCGGCCATCGACCACATGCACGACTGGGCCCTGGGCACCGGCGACGAGTGGGTGACCATGGGCGTGGCCAGCAACGGCGAGTACGGCATCCCCAAGGACGTGATGTTCGGCTACCCCGTCACCTGCGCGGGCGGCCAGTACAAGATCATCGAAGGCCTGCCGATCGACGCCTTCAGCCAGGCTTGCATCGACAAGACACTGGCCGAGCTGACGGGCGAGCAAGACGGCGTCAAGCACCTGCTTTGACGCGCCGCGAGGCCCGGCCGCGGCCGGGCCTTGGCCATCAGGCGCGCTCGCGAAGCCGCATGCGCAAGCCCAGCGGCGTCATCGTGAACTTCAGCAGCTCGCGGGCCGGCTGGCCGTCGGCGGTGTCGACGGCCTGGATGTCGAAGCGGCCCAGCAGCACGGCCATGGCGAGCTTCATTTCCAGCAGCGCCATGTAGCGGCCGGGGCAGATGCGCGGGCCGGCGCCGAAGGGCATCGAGGTGCGCTTGGCCGACGCCGCTGCGGCCCCGGGATGGCCGTCCGCCAGCCAGCGCTCGGGCTCGAAAGCCGCGGCGCGCGGCATGTGGCTCTCGCTGACGCTGTCGCGGCGCATCACGTTGATGATGACGCCGCCAGCGGGGATCATGACGTCACCCAACACCGTGTCGCGCAGCGCCTGCAGGCCGATGATCGGCGCCACCGGTTTGAGGCGCATGGTCTCGTGCGCACAGGCCTCGACGTAGTCCAGCTCGGCCAGTTGCTCCATCGTCGGCGCGTCGGCGCGGCCGCAAATCTGGCGCACCTCTTCAGTGGCACGCGCCAGCGCAGCCGGGTGGCGCCACAGCAGGTCGATCATCCAGGCCAGCGTGTTGGCGGTGGTGTCCTCACCGGCCAGCAACATGGTCAGGACATTGCCGGCGATCTCCTCGTCGCCGATGCCGCTGTCGGGCTCGTCGGCGGCCACCAGCATGGCCTCGAGCAGGTTGCCCGGCTGCTCGCGTCGGCTGGGCTCGTCAAGCAAGCGCTGGCGCGCCTGCGCGATGAAGCCCTGCACGGCCAGGTTGACGGCCGCCACGCTGCGCTCCACATCACGCGCCGCCGGCGTGCGCAGCCAGCGCCAGGTGGACAGCGGCGAGAACATGCGCTTGAAGAGCGTCGGAAAGATCTTGTCCAGGTGCTGCTGGATGACGTCGCCGTCGGACTCCAGCGTGTTGACCTCGGCGCCAAAGGCCAGGCCCGCGATAGCGTCCACGGTGAAGCGCATCAAGTCGGACTGCAGGTCGATGACGCTGCCGCCCTGCGCTGCTTTCGCCCAGCGCCCGGCCAGGCGCTGCGCCACCGTCACCAGCGCGGGGTGGTAGCGCCGCACGTGGGCCGGGTCAAAGCCGGCCATGACCATGCGGCGCTGCCGCTTCCAGGTCTCGCCTTCGACGCCAAACACACCCGGCAGCAGACCCATGCCGCGGCCGATCTCTTCCATGCGCGCGGTGCGCCGAAAGCCGTCCGGCCGGTCGCGCATGGCCTTGGCCGTGGCCTCGTGATCGCCCACCACCACGATGCGGCGGCTGCCCAGTTTCAAGCCATAGAAAGGCCCGTACTGCCCGCACCAGTCTTCGAGCTGCTGGTGCATGCGGGCGGCGTCGATCTGCAGCAGGTTGCCCAGCACCGGCAGGCGCCGGGGCCCGGGCAGGTCGTCAAAACGGCGCAGCGGCCGTGCAAGCGGCGATGGCTGCAGGGCCGGGTCTGGCGTCGAAGTCTCCATCGGGCGGCACTCCTGACTTTGCAAGTTGCTGAGGTGTACCACGCCCCAAGGCTGGCCTGCCCGATCCGCATAGTCGATCCGCCCGTGCGATCCGCGCCGGGTTCTTGGTACCCTGCAGCCTTTGCCGCCGGGCCACCCCATGAAGTCACTCGTCACCCTGCTTGTGCTGGCTCTGCTGCTTCCCGCGGCCTGGGCACAGCGAATCAAGCTGCGCATCCTGGAGACCACCGATGTGCACATGAACCTGCTGGCCTACGACTATTACCAGGACAAGCCGGTCGAAGAGTTCGGCCTGGCGCGCACCATCACGCTCATCAAGGCGGCGCGCGCCGAGGTGCGCAATCACCTGCTGATCGACAACGGCGATCTGCTGCAGGGCAGCCCGCTGGGCGACTACGTGGCCAAGGTCAGGCCGCTGAAAGCCGGCGAGGTGCATCCCGCCTTCAAGGTGATGCGCGCCATCGGCTACGACGCGGCCAACGTCGGCAACCACGAGTTCAACTTCGGCCTGCCCTTCCTGCGCCAGTCTTTGGCCACGGCCGGCTTTCCCTACGTCAACGCCAACATCGTCATCGACGACGGCGGCGACCCGGCCCAAGCGAAAAGCGCGTTCACGCCCTATGTGCTGCTCGAGAGGCGCTTCACCGACGAGACCGGCGCCACGCACACGCTGAAGGTCGGCGTGATCGGCTTCGCGCCGCCGCAGGTGATGCAGTGGGACCGCGACCATCTGATCGGCCGCGTGCGGGCGCGCGACATCGTCGACACCGCCAAGCTGTACCTGCCGCGCATGAAGGCCGAGGGCGCCGACATCGTGATCGCCGTGCCGCACTCGGGCTTCGAGTTCGGCGAGACGGTGTTCTTCGGCGAGAACACGGTGGCCAGGCTGGCCGAGCTGCCCGGCATCGACGCCATCCTCTTCGGCCACTCGCACGGCGAATTCCCGGGCCGCTTCTTCAACAAGCACCGCAAGGTCGACCTCGAGCGCGGCACCATCAATGGCGTGCCCGCCACCATGCCCGGCTTCTGGGGCAACCACCTGGGTGTCGTCGATCTCGTGATCGAGCGCGCCGAGGGCCGCTGGAAGGTGACCGACGGCCGCGCGCACATCCGCCCCGTCTACGACCGCGCCACGCGCAAGGCGGTGGCCGCCGCCGACCCGATGGTGCTGGAGCTCATCCGCGCCGAGCACGAAGGCACACTGGCCCACATGCGCGCCGAGGTGGCGACCACCGCGGTGCCCATCCACAGCTACTTTGCGCAGGTGGCCGACGACCCCAGCGTGCAGATCGTCTCGCTGGCCCAGTTGGCCTACGCCAGGAAAGCGCTGGCCGGCACGCCGCACGCCGCGCTGCCGCTGCTGTCGGCCGCGGCGCCCTTCAAGACCGGCGGCCGGGGCGGCGTGGGCTACTACACCGACATCCCGGCCGGCCCGATCGCGCTGCGCAACGTGGCCGACCTCTACATCTATCCCAACACCGTGAAGGTGGTGCGCATCACAGGCGCGCAGGTGCGCGAATGGCTCGAACACGCGGCCGGCCACTACAAGCGCATCAACCCCGACGGGCCGCCGGAGCAGGACCTGATCAACGCCGACTTCCCCAGCTACAACTTCGACGTCATCGACGGCGTCAGCTACCGCATCGACGTCACCCAGCCGGCGCGCTACGACCGCGCCGGCAAGCTCGTCGCGCCCGACACGCGCCGCATCATTGATCTGCGTTTCGATGGCCAGCCGGTCGACGACAAGGCCTGGTTCGGCGTTGTCACCAACAACTACCGTGCCAGCGGCGGCGGTGCCTTCCCCGGGCTGGACGGCAGCAACATCGTGCTCGACGCACCCGACGAAAACCGCGAGGCCCTGGTGCAGTACCTGCAGGCCAGCAAGCGCATCAACCCGGCGGCCGATGGCAACTGGCGCATCCAGAGCGTGCCTGGCGTGCGCCTGCGGTTCGTCTCGGGCAGCCCGGGCGCCGCGCACCTGGCCGGCGTGCCGCAGGTGCGGCTCGTCAAGCACAACGGCGATGGCAGCGCGCTGTACGAGCTGGCGCCGTGAGGCCGGTGCGCCGCGCCGGACGCGGCATGCTGCTGATCAGCGCACTGGCGGCGCTGGTCATTGCCGTGCTGGCGGCGCTGGTGTTGGTGCTGGCGCTGGTGGCCATGACCGCCTGGTACGCCACCGAATTGCCGCCGCTCGACAAGGCCACCGCCTACCGGCCGCAGCAACACCTGCAGGTGTTCTCGTCCGACGGGGTCGAGATCGCGCAGTTTGGCGCCGAACGCCGCATCTTCGTGCCGCTCAAGCAGATGCCGCAGCGCCTGGGCGACGCCGTGCTGGCGGTAGAGGACACGCAGTTTCGCGAGCACTTCGGCATCAGTCTGCGCGGGCTGGTGCGGGCCACCTTGTCCAATCTGAGCGGCGGCATGCCGCAGGGCGCGTCCACCATCACGCAGCAGGTGGCGCGCACCTTCTTCCTGTCCACACGCCGCACCGCCGAACGCAAGATCAAGGAGGCCTTGCTGTCGCTGCAGCTCGAGCGTGAGCTGAGCAAGGACCAGATCCTCGAGCTCTACCTCAACCAGATCTTCCTTGGCCAGCGGGCCTACGGCGTGGGCGCCGCGGCGCAAACCTACTTTGGCAAGACGCTGGCCGAGCTGACGCTGGCCGAGACGGCGATGATTGCCGGGCTGCCGCAGAACCCCATTCATGCCAATCCGATCAGCAGCCCCGAGCGCGCGCGCAAACGCCAGGAATGGGTGCTGACGCGCATGCTGCGCACGGGGCTCATCAGCGAAGCCGAGCGCGCTGCGGCGCTGGCCGAAACGCTGGTGCTGCGCAACATTGCGCGGCCCGATGTCGACGCCCAGCATGTGGCCGAGATGGCGCGCCGCGCCGTCTTCGAACAGCTGGGCGAGAGGGCCTACACCGAGGGCATTCGCGTCGTCACCTCGGTGCACGCCGACGACCAGCGCGCCGCCCACACCGCGCTGCGCCGCGCCGTGCTGGCGCACGAACGCAAGCAGCCCTGGCGCGGCCCCGAAGACTTTGAGGCGCTACCGGCCGACCCGGCACTGGCCGAGCGCACTGCGGCGCTGGCGCTGAAAGACCTGCGCGACGACGCCGACCTGCGCCTGGCCATGGTCATGGCGGCCAGCCCCAAAGCGCTGAGCGCACGCCTGGCCAGCGGCGAGACCGTGACGCTGCGCGGCGAGGCGCTGCGCTGGGTGCAGTCGGCGCTGTCGCCCAAGGCGCCGGCCGATCTGGCGCTGCGCCGCGGCGCGGTGGTGCGGCTGCTGGCCGAGCCCCGCGCCAGTGCCTCCGGCAGCGCGGCCAGCGGCCCGGCCGGCGCCGCCATCGTCGACTGGCGCCTGGCGCAGTGGCCGCAGGCCGACGCCGCCTTCGTGGCACTCGACCCCGCAACCGGCCGCGTGCGGGCGCTGGTGGGCGGTTTCGACTTCGGCAGCAAGGCCTTCAACCGCGCCACGCAGGCACAGCGCCAGCCGGGATCGAGCTTCAAGCCCTTTCTCTACTCGGCCGCGCTGGAGCACGGCGTGATGCCCGAGACCCTGGTGCTGGACGCGCCGCTGACCACCGCCGACGGCGACCCGGCGCGCTGGGACCCGCAGAACTCGGACGGCCGCTTCGACGGCGAGATCAGCCTGCGCGAAGGCCTGGTGCGCTCGAAGAATCTGGTCAGCGTGCGGCTGCTGCAGCAGGTGGGCCTTGCGAACGCGCGCGAGTGGATCGCGCGCTTCGGCTTCGACATGAACCGCCAGCCCGAGAACCTGACGCTGGCGCTGGGCACCGGCAGCGTGTCGCCGATGCAGATGGCGCTGGCGTACGCGGTGCTGGCCAACGGCGGCCATCGCGTGGCGCCGGTGCTCATCGAGCGCATCGTCGACGCACGGGGCCAGGTGCTGTTCGAAGCACCGCCAGCCGAGCCGCTGTCAGAAGCCAAGCGCGTGCTGCCGGAGCGCAACGCTTTCATCATGGGCTCGCTGCTGGCCGATGTCACCAAGCGGGGCACCGCGGCGCGCGCCCAGGCCGCCTTGCAGCGAGGCGATCTGTACGGCAAGACCGGCACCACCAACGACGCCGTGGATGCCTGGTTTGCCGGCTACGCGCCGGGTGCCGTGGCCGTGGCCTGGATGGGCTTTGATGAGCCGCGCAGCCTGGGCGAAGGCGAATCCGGCGGCGGCCTGGCGCTGCCGATCTGGATCGAGGCCATGGCGCGCATGCTGCGAGGCGTGCCCGAGCAGATGCCGCAGGCGCCCGAAGGCGTGGTCAGCGTGGGTGGCGACTGGCGCTTCGCCGAGTGGGCCGAAGGCGGCTTCGTCGAGCGCGTTGGCAGCGCCCGCTCACCGGACGCTGCAGCGTGGGGGGCGTCAGCCGCGGGCCGCTGATACCCAATTGCGATCAATGACATAGGAACGACAGGCATTGAACGACCCTGTCGACAGCGGTCGAGCCGAGCAGACCCGGCGCCCGGACGGTGGCGCTCAGCCGCCCTTGAGCTTCGTCGCCCTCGCTGACGGCAGACGGCCAGAAATCGACCTTCGCGAACGGTGGCCATGCGGTGAGCCACTTGTAAGGTAACCATAGCACTGCCGTCGCTGGCGGGCCTGCTTGCAGGCTCGGCTCTCTCAGCGGTAGTCGTTCTCGTGCTGGTCCCTCGCGGCCAGCAACAAGACATCAAGGTCGCGAATTGCGAAGAGCGCGACACACCCGCCATGACCGAATGGGACGATGAGCTCGCGAAACTCCCGTTGCTTCTCGCATCGGCGACAGGTGTGCGGCGCAAACGAGAGGATCGTCAATGCGCTCTCTACAGCGTCTCGGAATCGAAACAGGCACTCTTCGTCAGGTGTGTTGCTTGCCAGCTCCCGCTGGGGGATGTGTTCTTCAAGGCGCTCGATGTCCTCCTGGAACGTGACGGTGGGGACAACTCGATATCGGGCGCTCACCCAGCGCCGCGCTTGCTCTTGCCCGCCGCCACGGCCTCGCGGATGCGCTGCTGCGCGGCCCGGGCGCGCCGCGTCATGCCAGCCAGGAAGTCGTCAGCCGTCATCAAGCCAACCCCCTCGTCTGCCGCACGCAATGCCATCTTGGCTCGCGCGACCGCGGCGTTCTGCTCGGCGCGGAACTCTGCCTCCCTGCAAACAGCGGTCTCGATGAACTGAGTCAGCGATTCGCCTTCGCGTAGCGCAGCCTCGAGGCTGGCCTTCGTCTCGGGCGTGACGCGGATGGGGGGCAAAGTTGCGGAGCGGCTCATGGGCACACTGTATAGCAAGTGATATACAGGCTCAAGCCGAAAACGCGGGAGCTCGGCCTATGCCCGGCCAACCATGCTCAGTGCTCCTTGAAGCCGGGGCGCCAACTTGATGACAGGTCCACCGCCGCCGACTGACAGCTTCCTGGCATGGCCTCGAACTGGCGGTCTCGTCCATTGTGGAGAGCGCTCCATAAGGGTCGTCAGCCGGTGCTGGTCAACCAAGCCCAAGCGACAGCATTCCGCGTACTGCCGACCTTCAGCAGCGTCGGCTCCAGCAGCCGTGCAGGGCCCGAAGCCGACCGCCTTCTATCGCGACTGTTGGCGAGTCGGTATGAGGCCGACCCCGACGGGCTCCCGGTGGCAGCGCGTCAGGCGAGCTCGGGCGCAATGCCCTCGCCGTAGTCGACCAGCGCTTCGAGCAGGCCCTGGGCGCGCGCGTCGTCGGCCTCGACCGCGGCTTCGGCCAGCGTGTCGATGCGCTCGAAGTACGTGGCCAGCGTGAGCGCGCCACCGGCGCCGCTGTGCAAGCGCTCGGCGCAATGTTGCTGCCAGCGTGCGCGCTCGTCGTCGCCCAGCGTGTCGGCAAAGTTGCGCGCGCGGTAGCGAAAGACCAGTTCTTCCAGTCGCGCGTCTCGAAACGCCGGCCGCCGCGTGGCGAGCTGCGCCGGCTCCAGCGCGCGCAGCTTGTGCAGCGCGCGCCGGTCGTCGTCGCCGACGAAGCCGCCGTAGAGGTCTTCGTCGACGTCCACCGCGGCCTGCGCCGGCCGCGCGAAGACCTCTCGCCACAGCCCGTCCAGGCTGCGCCCCAGCGCGGCGGCCGTTGCCGCGTGGCGCAGCGCGCCGTCCACATCGAGCTGCCAGCGCACGGCCGCCGCGCCCAGCGTGCGCAAGTTGCCGATCACCACCGGGCTCTTGTTGAC
>JANPMR010000130.1:0-2116 GCA_031427055.1 Rubrivivax sp. | reverse complement strand
CTGAAGTCGGCGATGCAGCGGCAGATGGCCGCGTTGCAGGCCCACGGCGCGCACCAGTACATCCCGCGCCAGGACCAGGACTACGCCTTCAGCGTCGGGCTGCGCATGCTGGTGATGCGGCACATCGTGGTCGAGGACAACGGCCTGTTCGCGGCCGCGAGTGATGCGGCGGAGATCCTGGCGTACTACGCCAATGCCATCGCGCATCTGGCGCCGGCGGGCGTCGCGCCAGCCGCGGGCACCGTCGCCTGATCACCGTTTAACCCCATTTGCGCCGGCCGTCCGTACAAGCCTTCGACACCACAAGGAGTGATCGATGAGCCCGCACCGCAAACCCGCCTCCGCCCCCACCGACGTCAACCCGCCACGACGACGCCTCGCGCTCGGTCTGGTGTGCACGCTGATGCTGATGCCCGCGCTGCCCGCCTGCGCCGTCGACGCCCGCGCCCAGGCCCGGCCACTCGAGGTCTCGATCATCGACCGCGAGAGCGGCCAGCCACTGACCGTCTACCGCAAGGACGGCCGCGCCCATGTCGCCGGCCAGCCGGCGTCGCGCTATGCGATCCGCCTGCTCAACCGCAGCGCCGAGCGCGTGCTGGTGGTGCTGTCGGTGGACGGCGTCAACGTCGTCTCGGGCGAGACCGCGGCCTTCGGCCAGACCGGCTACGTGCTGGACCCCTGGCGCACCTACGACATCGCCGGCTGGCGCAAGAGCGACACCGCCGTGGCGGCATTTGAGTTTGCGGCGCTGGCCGAGTCCTACGCGGCGCGCACCGGGCGCGCCAGCAATGTGGGCGTCATCGGCGCGGCGGTGTTCGTCGAGAAGCCGCTGCCGCAAGCCGTGGCCCCGCTGCCCAGCCCGCAGACCGCCGCCAACGCGATGGATGCGGCGCGCGAACAGGCGCAGCGCAGCGAGTCCGCCAAGGCCGCAGCGCCGGCCGCCGAAATGCGCCTGGGCACCGCGCACGGCCAGCGCGAGTGGTCGGTCACCACGCGCACCCACTTCGAGCGCCAGCCCGGCAGCCCGCAGCAAGTGCTCGAGATTGCCTACGACAGCCACGCCAACCTGGTGGCGGCCGGCGTCATCATCGTCAGGCCCGTCGCGCAGGCTCGGCCCCGGGCCTTCCCCCATGAGGACACGCGCGGCTACGTGCCCGATCCGCCGCGATGAGTTTGAGTGGCGCCAGCAGCTCCGAAGACGACGCCCCGCGCCGCGACGCCGAGCTGCTGCGCCGCTACCTGGCCGGCGAGATGGCGGCCTTCGAGCGCCTGTACGACGCGCACGAGCGGCACTGCTTCGAGTTCATCCGCCGCATGCTGGCGCACGCCGACGACGCCGCGGCCGAAGACCTGCACCAGGAGGTCTGGCTCGCCGTGGCGCGGCAGGCGGCGAGCTTTGACGCCAACAAGGCGCGCTTCGTCACCTGGCTGTTCACGATCGCCCGCAACAAGGTGATGGACCACTTCCGCAAGTCGACTGGCGTGGTGCGCCTGGCTGGCGACCTGGGTGAGCATGCCGAGGCGGCGCTCGACGAGCTGCCGGACCTGCCCGCGATCGACCCCGCCGCGGTAGCGCAGAACAAGCAACTTGCCGCTGCCCTGCTGCGCGAGGTGCAGGCGCTGCCCTTCGTCCAGCGCGAGACCTTCGTGCTGTTTGCGCACCAGGACCTGAGTCTCGAAGCCGTGGCCGAGATCACCCGGGTGGGGCTCGAGACCGCGAAGAGCCGGCTGCGCTATGCGCGCCAGACGCTGCGCCTGCGCCTGGCGCACTGGAGGACCGAACATGCATGACGCTGGCGACGAAGTGGACGCCGACCGCGCCTACCGGGCGGCCTTGCAGGCCGTGGCTGACGCCGCCGACCGCGCCCCGGCCTTGCAGCGCCGGCGTGCGGTGCTCGACGCGGTGCGTGCCGCACGCACCGCGGACCTGCCGGCGGCGGCGGCCGACGCGCCGCCGTCAGCGCCGTCAGCGCCGTCAGCGCCGGCAGCCACCGAGCGCCTGGCGTCGAACGAGACGCTGTGGCGCCAGCCGGCGGCCTGGTGGCGCGGCGCGGCGGCGGCTTGCCTGCTCGTGTCGAGCACGCTGCTGGTGGTGCATCTGCAAGAGGAGCCCGTC
>JANPMR010000129.1:0-4391 GCA_031427055.1 Rubrivivax sp. | reverse complement strand
GTTCAATGACCCGGTGCTCAATGATTTGGCGGCGCGGGTTGAGGTGTCCAACCAGAACGTGGCGGCTGCAGTAGCGGCATACGCGCAGGCGCGGGCGCTGGTGGCCGAGCAGCGGGCTGGGCTTTTCCCTTCAGTCACGCTCGGTGGTGGCGCGACACGATCTGGCAACGGCGGCGGCACGGCCAATATCAACAATGCAGCGGGCAACCGCAGCAACAGTAACTACCAGGCCAGCCTGGGCGCCGCCTGGGAGCCCGACGTTTGGGGCCGCTTGCAAAGCGTTGCCAATGGTGCAGCAGCCCTAGAGGCTGCCAGCGCGGCTGATTTGGCCACAGCCCGGCTGTCAGCGCAGGGCGAGTTGGCCGTCAACTATTTGTCACTGCGCCAGCAAGATGCGCAGCAAGCCTTGCTCGCCAGCACGCTGGCAGGCTACGCACGGGCGCTTGAGATCACGCAAAACCGCTACACCGCTGGCATTGCCGCCAAAACCGATGTGCTGCAAGCGCAAACCCAACTGGCCAACGCGAAAGCCGATGAATCAGGCTTGCTGCGCACACGCGCCCAGCTAGAGCACGCCATTGCCGTGCTGGTAGGCCAGGCACCGGGCAACTTCGCGCTGGTGGCTGTGCCCGACTGGAAGCCCACCGTGCCTGAAGTCCCGGTGGGCGTGCCGTCAACCCTGCTACAGCGCAGGCCAGACATCGCCGCTGCCGAACGCCGCGTCGCTAGCGCCAATGAGCAGATAGGCGTCGCCAAAGCGGCTTACTACCCCAGCTTGAGTTTGAATGCTTCTGTCGGCACAGCGGCCAGTCGCGTGGCTGACTTGTTCAGCGCACCTGCGGCTGTGTGGTCATTGGGTTTGTCTGCGGCGCAGGTGCTTTTTAAAGGCGGCGCGCTTGATGCCCGACTGGACGGCGCGCAAGCCGCTCATGCACAGACGGTGGCGCGCTACCGTCAGGTGGTGCTGTCAGCTTTTCAAAATGTTGAAGACCAATTGTCAGCCAGTCGCGTGCTGCAAACCCAGCAAGCGTTTCGTGCCCAGGCATCAAGCGCGGCCGATCAGGTCGAGCAGCAAGTGCTAAACCGCTACCGCAGCGGCCAGGTCAGCTACACCGAGGTCATCACCGCGCAAACCACCGCCTTGAATGCCCGGCGTGCGCTGGTGCAAAGCACGGCTGATCGCCAGACGACCGCTGTGGCGCTGATTCAGTCTTTGGGAGGTGGCTGGCGCAGTGATTGATAGAGCGCTTTTTAGCTATATATTTAATAGCTGCTTGCGCCCGTATTTATTCGTTTATGACTCACTTCCCGTTAATCCCCAGCAACTCCACCTCAAACACCAGCGTGGCATTCGGCGGTATCACGCCGCCTGCGCCGCGCTGTCCGTAAGCAATCGCTGATGGGCAGGTCAGCTTGGCTTTGCCGCCAGTTTTCATCAGCTGTACGCCCTCTGTCCAGCAGGGGATAACGCCGTTCAGCGGGAACTCGGTGGGCTCACCGCGTTTGCACCGCCGGTACGGCGGTTTGCCTCTGTACGTGACCGAGAACGGGGCGGCGTTCTACGACCCACCCTGCGCGATCGACGGCCGTGTCGACGACCCACTGCGTGTGCACTACCTGCGCACGCATATCGGCGCGGTGCGAGACGCCATCGGGCAGGGCGCTGACGTGCGCGGCTATTTCGCCTGGTCGTTGCTCGACAACCTGGAATGGGCGCACGGCTTTAGCAAACGCTTCGGTCTGGTGCACGTCGACTTCCAGTCCCAGCAGCGCACGCCGAAGGCCAGCGCAATCTTCTTTTCGCGCGTCATCGCCAGCCACGGCGCCGCACTCGACGCGCCGACGCCACCGTCCGGCGGTTGAGCGCCTGCGTGCGGCCTTCGGGCCATGGCACGGTGCTGCCGTGGCGCGCCCAGGCACTGCCGATGGACGTTGCGACCGTCGCTGTGATCGACGCTGTGATCGGCGCGGCGATCAGCGGTCCTATCTGCGCCATCCCGGCCAAGCCGGAGGCCTCGCCGCACCGTCAGTGAAAACGATTACATGCACAGCGCATCGATCGGTATCCAATCCGTCAGAGCTTGTCATGTCCCCTACGCGAGGAGCCGTTCGCCGATGCCCGCCACCATCAAGGATGTCGCACGCGCAGCCGGTGTTTCGGTGGCCTCCGTCTCGCGTGCGATGAACGGCGCCACCAACGTGCTGCCTGAAACCAGGCAGCGCATCCTGGACGCTGCCAGGCAATTGCGTTTCACACCGTCGGGCGCTGCGCGCAGCCTGATCACGCGGCGCACCGACACCATCGGTGCGCTGCTGCCTGACCTCCACGGCGAGTACTTTTCCGAGCTTATTCGCGGCATCGACCAGGCGGCTCGTGCCCGGGGCCTGCACCTGCTGGTGTCGAGTTCGCACGGCAATGCCGATGAGGCAGCGGCCGCTTTGCGCGCCATGAACGGCCGGGTCGATGGGCTGCTGGTGATGTCGCCGCACGCAGACGCCGAGTTCCTGTCGCACAACCTGCCGGCCAGCCTGCCGGCCGTGTTGATCAACACGATGATCGACCTGCCGGGACATGCCGCCTTCGCCGTCGACAACTTCGGCGGCGCACGCGCCATGACGCGCCACCTCGTCGCCACCGGGCGCAAGCGCATCGCCTTCATCGGTGGGCCGCTGGACAACCGCGAAGCGCAGGAGCGCCTGCGCGGCTACCGCGCCGGGCTGCGGCCGGGATGCGCGAAAGCGTCTTCGATGGCGACTTCACCGAGGCGGCCGGCGCGTCTGCGGGCCGCCGCATCGCCCAGTCAAAAAAGCGGCCAGACGCTGTCTACGCCGCCAATGACATGATGGCCATCGGCTGCCTGGCGGCACTTGGCGAGGCGGGTCTGCGGGTGCCCGATGACCTTGCGCTCGCCGGTTTCGACGACATCCCGATCGCCCGCTACGTGTCGCCCGCGCTGACCACGATCCGGGTGCCCATCGCCGCGCTCGGCACTGCCGCGCTCGAGGCACTGGTCCATGCATTCAAGACGCCGCCAACGGCTGACAACCCCACCACCGTGCTGCCGGTCGAGCTGGTGGTGCGCAACTCTTGCGGAGCCGGCCCGCCGGCCCGCCCCTTGGCCCCGGGAGCGATGCCGCCCACGCACTGACGCAGAGGCCGGCGATGCGGCCCAACCACCACGACACGACAGGAGACCAACATGTTCCGCACACCCAGCACATTCCGCCGTCACGCCCTCGCAACAGCAGTGGTTCTGGCACTGGCCGGCGCGGCCCAGGCGCAGCTCAGCACCTCGACCATCAAGGGCCAGGTCAGCACCGGCAGAACGGCCGCGCAGGCCGGCCTGGCCGTGACGGCCCTCAACCAGGCCAATGGCAACACCTACCGCACCGCCACTTTGGCTGACGGCAGCTATGTGCTGACCGGGCTGGCGCCTGGCGCCTACGAGATTCGTGTTGCCGGCCCGGGCGGCGCGGCAGTCAAGACCCAGGTGATCACGGTGCAGGTCGGTGAAACCGCTGCGGTCGATCTGGCGCTGGGCGGCACGGCGACCCAAGCCGAGCAGGTTTTGATCATCGGCAGCGCGCAGCGCCAAGGCGTGAAGGACTCTCAGGTCGGCACCAGCGTGTCGCGCAAGATGATCGAGAGCCTGCCGCAGAGCACGCGCAACTTCATGAGCTCGGCCGACCTGGCACCGGGCGTGGCGTTTGCCAGCGACAACCAGGGCAACACCAATATCCAGGCCGGCTCGCAGAACTTCGACCATGTCAACGTCTTCATCGACGGTGTCGGGCAGAAGAACAACATCCTGCGCGGCGGCGTGAGCGGCCAGGACAACTCGCGCGGCAATCCGTTTCCGCAGTCGGCCATTGCCGAATACAAGGTGCTGACGCAGAACTACAAGGCCGAGTTCGACCAGGTCAGCAGTGCCGCCATCACTGCGATCACCAAGTCGGGCAGCAACGAATTCCACGGCGAGGCCTATGTCGACCGCACCGGCACCAACTGGCGCGCGAAGTCGGAATTCGAGAAAGAAAAAGAAGCGCAGGGTGTCGCGCTGCTGCCGTCGTCGAAGAACGAGTACGGCTTCAGCGTGGGCGGGCCGATCAAGCAGGATCAGGTCCACTTCTTCCTGGCCTACGACGGCAAGGACATCAACGATTCGCGGCAAGTGGTGACCAAGAACCTGGACAAATTGCCCACCGGCCAGGGCATCGTGCCCGCGTTGGCCGGCTACAGCGGCAGCCACGTCGATCCGTTCCGCGAGCACCTGATGTTCGGCAAGGTCGACACCCAGCTGAGCAGCGAACAGAAGCTCAGCGCCAGTCTGCTGGTGCGCCGCGAAACGGATCGCGTTCCCGAGGACCGGAACCTCAGCGCTCCCGGCAAC
>JANPMR010000128.1:0-1733 GCA_031427055.1 Rubrivivax sp. | reverse complement strand
TCCGCAGCCTTGTTGATCTCGCGCCGCGCTCGCGGCATGACGCGGGCCGTCAGCGCCACGCTCAGCCGCGCTTCTTGGCCAGTTCCGCAAACAGTTCTTCGGCGGAAATACTTGCTTCACGGTCGGCTTCGGCCAAGGCGTCTTCAAGTTCGGCTTGCAGATGCGCAGGTAGTTTGACGGTCGGCTGGCTGTCCTGCGCGAGCACGGTGACGACAGCGCCCTCGGGTAGCGTGACGCCCGACAAGACGACCTTGCCTTCGACGACGGTGCCGGTGACGAGTTGCATGCGCGAATGTTACTCCGCAGCCTTCACGCCGCCACCACCGCAATCCCGCCGATTTTCGCCGACCACTCCTTCGGGCCGGTGGTGTGCGCGCTGGTGACGCATCTCACTTCAGTGCCCGCGGCTCGTGGGTCGCCAACCAGGCTTCGGTTTCCGCCAGCAGCCGATCGGCCCATGCGATGGCGCGAGACACCACCTGTTCATCACTGAGCGGGGCGGCGTCGTAGCGCACCGCGTGGCGCGCCAGCATGATGGTCTTGGCCTCGGTCACGGCGCTGCCCTTGAGCTTCAAGGTGCTAAGGCAACGCTGATCAAGTCCCCTGGCCCGGCACTTGCTGCACAAAGTGCAGAGTAATTGCGCAAGGTGCCAAAGATGAAGCAGCAGACACTGGCGATGGCGGCCGACCAAGGGGCAGGATTCGAGCGATTTCGCCGCCGCACCAAGCGCGAGGATTTTCTGGATGCGATGAATGCCATCGTGCCGTGGGCTGCGTTGTGCGCGGTGATCGAGCCGCACTACCCCAAGGCGGGCAACGGGCGCCGGCCGATCGGCCTGGAGCGCATGCTGCGCATACACCTGCTGCAGCACTGGTTCAATCTGGCCGACAACGCCGTCGAGGAGGCGCTATACGACATCGCCAGCCTGCGCCGCTTCGCGGGCATCGATCTGGGTTGCGAGCGCGTGCCCGACGAGACCACGGTGCTCAAGTTCCGGCACCTGCTCGAGGAACACAAGCTGGGCCAGAAGTTGTTTGCCGAAGTCGGGCGGGTGCTACAGGCCAGCGGCTTTGCGCTCAAGACGGGCACGATCGTGGACGCTACGCTGATCGGCGCGCCCAGCTCGACCAAGAATGCCGACAAGGCGCGTGACCCCGAGATGCACCAGACCCGCAAGGGCCAGCAGTGGTACTTCGGCATGAAGCTGCACATCGGCGTGGACAGCCAGAGCGGGCTGGTGCACAGCGCCGTCGTGACGCCAGCCAACGTGCACGACAAACACCCGCTGCCGGACCTGCTGCACGGCAACGAGCGCCGTGTCTATGGCGACAGCGCCTATGCGAGCCAGAAGGCGCTGATCCAGGGTAAGGCGCCGAATGCGCAGGACTTCACCAATCAGCGCACGCGCAAGGCCGGGTGCGAAGTCGATGAGGTGAAGAAAGCGAAGAACCGCAACAAGTCGAAGATCCGCTCCCGCGTCGAACACGTCTTCGCGGTGGTCAAGCGGCTGTGGGGATTCGACAAGGTGCGCTACCGCGGTCTGGCCAAGAATGCGACGCGCGCGTTCGTGACCCTGGCCCTGGCTAACATCTATCTCGCGCGGCGACCACTGTTGACACAAGTCCGTGCATAGCCAAGGCAAGGCGGGCCAATAGCCCGCAACTCGGGCTCAAAAGGCTCAACTGAGGCTGCAATGCGCCTTCAAATGGGGCTCGCCGCACTGAAACCGCGC
>JANPMR010000127.1:0-2422 GCA_031427055.1 Rubrivivax sp. | reverse complement strand
GCCGCGCTGCGGCTCGCGGCGCAGGCCGGCTGGTACGCGGAATACTGGATCGCCCGCCATGTGCAGCGCCAGCGCGGCGAGGCCTGTGACCCCGGCGGCACGCGGCTGGCCGGCATCGAGCCGCGGGTCGACGACTGGCGTCACAGCCAAGGCGAGCCGCCCGACGCGGCCGACTTGCGCGCCTACCTGGCCGAGTCGCTCGAGCTCACGCTGGACCTGCTGGCAGGCAGCGTTGAAGACGACGCGGCCTTGTACTTCTACCGCCAGAGCCTGTGGCACGAAGACCGCTTGGGCGAGGCGCTGGTGGTGCAGCGCCAGCTGGGCACGCCGCCACAGCGCGCCGAGCGCGAGCCGATCTGGCTGCCATCACAGCGCTGGCTGCTGGGCTCGCCACGCGGCGCGGGTCTCGTGCCGTGGAGCGAACGCTGGGCGCACGAAGTGGTGGTGCCGGAGTTCGAGATCGACGCCCAGCCGGTGAACTGGGCGCGCTACGTCGAGTTTGCCGACGACGGCGGCTACGACCGCGCCGAGCTGTGGTCGAGCGCCGGCTGGGCCTGGGTGCAGGCCAGCGGCCGGCGCGCACCGCGGCATGTCGAGCAGTTGGCCGGCAGCGTGCTGGTGCAACGGGGTCACGTCGCTGCGGCCACGCCGGGCGGCGGGGCAAGCCCGGCGCTGCGCCTGGTGCGCGCACATGCGGCGCAGCCCGTGATGCACGTCAGCCGCTTCGAGGCCGAGGCCTGGTGCCGCTGGGCGGGCCGCCGCCTGCCCACCGAGCCCGAGTGGGAGCTGGCCGCAGCCCGGGCTGCGGGCCGTGGCTTCGCCTGGGGCGATGTACTTGAGTGGATGGCCGGCAGCGCGCGCGCCTGGCCCGAGGCCGGGCCGGTGCCGCCGGGCGTGTTTGAGCCGCTGCCCGATGGTGTGACCAGCGCGGTGCAGCGCGGCGCCAGTTTCGCCACCCGCTCGCGCTGGCGGCACCCCAAGGCGCGCCGCTTTGCCGCGCCGCAGGACGACGCGGGCTACTGCGGCTTTCGCAGCTGCGCCGTGTAGCGAACCCGATCAACGGCGCACGCTAGCGGCCAGCGCGCGCGCCAGTTGCTCCAGGCTCTCCAGGTTGTGCGTCGGCAAGAACAGGTCAACGTGCGGCAGCATGGCCTTGATGCCGGCCGCACGCGGCTGGAAGGCATCAAAGCGCAGCAGCGGGTTGAGCCACACCAAGCGCCGGCAGCTCTTGTGCAGGCGCTCCATCTCGAAGCGCAGTTGCTCGCAGCGCGGGTCGTCCGGCGTGCCGTGCTCCAGCCCGTCGCTGATCAGCAGCACGGTGGCGCGGCCGGGCAACACGCGCCGTGCCCAGCGGCGGTTGAATTCCGTCAGGCAGGCGGTGATGCGCGTGCCGCCCGACCAGTCCTGCACGTCGCGCACCACTTGCGCCACGGCGACGTCGGGGTCGCGCTGGCGCAGCGCGCGCGTGGTGCGCGTCAGGCGCGTGCCGAAGACGAAGCTCTCGATGTGCACATCAGCGTGGCCCAGGGCGTGCGTGAAGTGCAGCAGCATGCGCGAGTAGCGGCTCATGCTGCCCGAGATGTCGGCCAGCACCACCAGCGGTGCCGGCCGGGTGCGCGGGCGGCGCCAGCGCATCTGCCAGACCTCGCCGCCGTGGCGCGCCAGCGCACGCAGCGTGGCGCGGCCATCGATGCGGGTGGCGCGACCCGGGCCGGGTGCGGGCTCGGTGCGGCGCGTGGTGATGGGCTCGAACAGGGCGGCCATCTGGTGCAGCAGGCGTTGCGCCTTGCGCCATTCGTCGGCCGTCATGGTTTCGAAGTCGGCCTTGCGCAGCAGCTCGCGCTCGTTCCAGGTCAGCGTGGCGTCGACCTCGATCTTCTCGGGCGGCGGCGGTTGCGGCGCGTGGGGCTGGTGCGGAAACATCGCCTCGCCCAGGCGGCGGTTCTCGGGCACCGGCATCAGCTCGGTCTTGGCCTGCACGCGCGGCAGCAGCATGGCCATCATGCGGCCGGCCAGGTCCGGGTCGCGCCAGAAGATGTGGAAGGCCTGCTCGAAGAGCTCGCGGTGCTCGACGCGGTCGATGAAGCAGGCGGCCAGCGTGTCGTGAAAGTCGCGCCGGCTCTCCAGCCCGGCGGCCTGCAGCGCGCTGAGGGCAAGCTGGATGCGGTCGGTGCCCAGCGGCATGCCGGCCTGGCGCAGCACGCGGCCGAAGTGCATCACGTTTTCGGCCAGATGGCCGGGCAATTCGGTGGCCTTGGGCGCGCGCAGCATCGAAGCCAGATTCAGGCTAAAGCTAGGCGTGCTGCCCAGCGTCCTGCTTCACCTGCGCCAGCAGCCGCGCCGCCTCGGAGCCCTGCACCTTGGCGATGTCGTCCTGGTACTTGAGCAGCACGCCCAGCGTGTGGTTGATGGTCTCGGGGTC
>JANPMR010000126.1:0-5854 GCA_031427055.1 Rubrivivax sp. | reverse complement strand
CGAGGGCGACCCCACTGTCGACGTCACGCTGCTCGGCGACCCGGCGCGTGCGATCAAGCTGCTGATGCAGGGCGGGCGGGTGATCGAGGGCTGAAACCCACGTCGTACCGCATCAAGGCAAAGGGGCCCCGCGGGGCCCCTTTCGCTGGTGCGACGCGGCGCGATCAGCGGCTGCGCTGGCGGCGCGTCATTGCCAAGGCGAGCAGCCCGGCACCGATCAAGGGCAGGGTCGCGGGCAGGTCCACGGTGCCTGGAATCTGGGTCACGCTGAGTTCAGTGAAGTCAAAGGCCGTGTAGGGCTCGTTGGCGGCAACGAAGTCGACGCGAACGAAGCCGTTCCAGCCGCCCAAGCCATCTGACGTGAAGACTTCGTTGAAGTCCAGCAAGGCGCTGGCAGCCTGGATCAGACCGTCGGCTGCGCCGGCCTGCGTGTTCAAGGCGATGACGCGGCTTGGGGCGGATGCAAAGGTTAGCGTGACGTTGGCCGGCTGGACGTCGTAGTCACCGAACACCAGGTTGAAGAACATCTGCGCGCCGGTCACGATGTCGGCACCAGCAACGCTGAAGTCGTAGATGAACTGGGGCTGATTCGGAGTGGCAGGGCCGGCGGGATCGGGAAAGTCGGTGTTACCCGGGAAGGTGTTCAGGAAGCTCGTTGACAGCGTGATGTCGGTCCACTTCGAGCCCGACGAACTGTTGTTCACGAAGCCGACGCCGCCAGGCGCTGCGGTATTGGCCTTCTCCGCCGCCGACCGGTTGTCCCAGTCGTCTCCGCTGCCGGTAGCGACGGACCCGTTGCGATTCACGTCCGGCAGGAATTCGCCCTGCTGCAGCAGGTTGTTGCCGTTCGTGTCGGCCGCGGCGCCGCCGGTGCGCTGCAGGCCCGCGGTCGACGCAAACCCGAATCCATCTTGGTCACCCAGACGGATGTAGTTGAACACCGGCACGGCAAACGCGGCCGGTGCCAGGGACATGACGACTGCAGCGACAGCGATCTTGCTCAACTTCATGGTCGATCCTCAAGTGGTGCCGCTCTCGGAGCCAACCTCGACGAGGCTTGCCAGAACGGTGTGTCTGGTGCCTAGCGAAATTCGTGCCAGATTACGAATTACCAACAGAGTCAAACACTTGGCCAGGCACTTCGCTGCAATCAGCGGTCACGTGTAAAGCGCGCCGACAGAAGCAACGGGCGACCAACAGCGAAACGGGGCCCCGCAGGGCCCCGATGAACGGCGAACCGCTTGCCTACTTCACGCTCGTAAACCGCGCCTCCGGCCGGTCATCCGAGCGGTGCACCGTCGTCACATTGGCCTTCATGGCCCAGGGCCGGATCTGGTGGTGCAGGGGGATCAAGAGCATCTCGTCGCGTGTGCGCACCAGCGACTCCTTGATCATCGCGTTGCGCTTGGCGACGTCGGTCTCGGTCTTCATGGCGTCGATCAGCTTGTCGAGTGCCGGGTCGCTGACGCGGCTGAAGTTGAAGTTGCCGTCGGCGCCGCTGGTGCGGGTGCGCACCAGCGACTGCACCGCGTACTGCGCGTCGTAAGTGGCCACGCCCCAGCCCAGCAGGTACATGCTGCTGTCGAAGTTTTGTACCTTCTGGATGAAGGTGGCCATGTTCTCGCTCAGCAGGTTGACCTTGATGCCGATCTTGGCCCACATCGCGATCACGGCCTGGCAGATCTTCTCGTCGTTGACGTAGCGGTTGTTCGGGCAGTTGAGCGAGAACTCGAAACCGCTCGGGTAGCCCGCGTCGGCCAGCAGCTTCTTGGCCTTGACGATGTCGGCCTTGGCCACGGTGTCGAGTTCCACGTTGTGGCCGTTGACGCCGGGGGCGACGATGATCGCCGCCGGCACCGACAGGCCGCGCATGATGCTCTTCTTGATGGCCTCGCGGTCGATGGCCAGGCTCAGCGCCTCGCGCACGCGCTTGTCCTTGAAGGGGTTCTTGCCCTTGACGCTGCTGTACTTCAGCTCGGCGCTGCCGAGGTCGGGCGCCAGGAAGATGGTGCGCACCTCGGGGCCGTCCACCACCTTGAGCTTCTTGTCGGCGCGCAGGCGGTCAACGTCTTGCGTGGGCATGTCGGTGAGCATGTCGACGTCGCCCGACAGCAGCGCGGCGACGCGCGTGCTTTCGCTCTTGATCGGCGTGTAGACGACCTGCGTCACGTTGCCCGTGGGCTTGTCCCACCAGGCCTCGTTGCGCGCCATCATGATGCGCTGCTCGGGCTGCCAGCTCAGGATGCGGTACGGGCCCGTGCCCATCACGTTGCGCGAGGCGAAGTTCTCTTCCTTGGCCTTGTAGTCCTGCACGCTGTTGGTCTTGTTCTTGTCCGCCCAGGACTTGCTGAGGATGCGGAAGTCGATCACGTTGCGCAGCAGGATGGGGTTGGGCGCTGCCAAGATGATGTCGACGGTGTGCTCATCGATCTTCTTGATGTCGCTGATGCCGGTGACGTAGATCTGCATCGTGCCCTGGGGCTGCTTGATGCGACCAAAGGAAAAGATCACGTCGTCAGCGGTGAAGGGCGTGCCGTCCTGAAACTTGACGCCCTTGCGCAGGTCGAAACGCACCTGGGTGGGGCTGATGTAGGTCCACTTGGTGGCCAGCGCAGGCTCGACCTGGTAGGTGGCGCTGTAGCGCGTCAGGCCCTCGTAGGCGTGGCTCAGGATCGCGTTGGTGGTCGCATGGTTTTGCGAGTGCGGGTCGAGCGTCAGGATGTCGTTCTGTGCCGCCCAGCGCAGCGTCTGCGCTTGTGCCGGCAGGGACAGGGCCGCGGCCAGCGCCGCGGTCAGCATCATCGATTGGATCTTCATGGGGCTCCTTGCAAAGGGTTCGGGTCAATCGCGGATGGTAAGCCCCGATGCGCCTGAGGCCAGCCGGGGAAAGTCCGGGGAGCCGGCTTGTTCAGCGGCTGGGGATCAGGTCCGAGTCGCAGCCGCGCGCCGCGGCCACCCACCGCATTGCCAGTCGACGCGCCAAGCCGGCCGGCAGCCAGGGCAGCCAGCGGCCCGGCGTGACGATGGCGCCGCAGCGGTAGCGGGCGCCGGCCGCATCCCAGTCCAGCGCCACGCAGGCGCCGCGCCGGCGCCGGCTGAGCAGCATGCCCAGTGGGCAGGGCTCTGCAGCGCAGCACACGCCACAGCCGTTGCAGGCGGCGCCCTCGGCCGGCTTGGCCGGCGCGCCGTGCTGCAGCAGGATCACGCGCTGAGATCGTTGAAGTCGCTGCGGCGGCGGTGGGGGATTGGGCATGGGGCCGACACTTTGGCTGCCGCAGCCGCCCGGCTGTCAGCGAAACACAAGGGTAGATGGCGTCCAATTCGCAGGCTCGACGCAGGGTGGGGTGGTGATAGAGTCCCGCGCTGAAGTGAACTATCAGGTCCTTCCCGTCCCCTTGCTGTGCATTGCCGACAGCGAGGCGGGTCGCTAGTCCGCCAACCGGTGCAGCCGGGACGCGGAAGGTGGTCAACCCATCGAAGCCTTGGAAACCGGGGCGAAAGGTGAGCGAAAATGATGCAGCAACACAGGTCCAACTCGTACCTGTTCGGGGGCAATGCGCCCTACGTCGAAGAGTTGTACGAGGCCTACCTCGACAACCCCGGCAGCGTGCCCGATACCTGGCGCACCTACTTCGACAACCTGCAGCACGTGCCCGCCACCGATGGCAGCGAGGCCCGCGACGTGGCCCACGCGCCGGTGGTCGAATCCTTTGCGCAGCGCGCCAAGGCCAACGCCTTTGCCCTGAAGGCCAGCGCGGCCGACCTGGCCGTTGCGCGCAAGCAGGTGCACGTGCAAAGCCTGATTGCCGCCTACCGCTTTCTGGGCAGCCGCTGGGCCGATCTGGATCCGCTGAAGCGCACCGAGCGCCCCCGCATCCCCGAGCTTGAGCCGACCTTCTATGACCTGTCCGAATCGGACATGGACATCACTTTTTCGGCCGGCAACACCTACTTCGGCAAGGCCGAGGAGATGACGCTGCGCGAGATCGTGCAGGCACTGCGCGAAACCTATTGCGGCACGGTGGGCGTCGAGTTCATGCACTGCACCGACCCGGCCGAAAAGCGCTGGTGGCAAGAGCGGCTCGAGTCCATCCGCAGCAAGCCCAGCTTCACCGTGGCGCAGAAGAAGCACATCCTCGATCGCCTGACGGCATCCGAAGGCCTGGAGCGCTACCTGCACACCAAGTACGTGGGCCAGAAGCGCTTTTCGCTCGAAGGCAGCGAAAGCTTTATCGCCAGCATGGACGAGCTTGTGCAACGCGCCGGTGCGGCCGGCGTGCAAGAGATCGTCATCGGCATGGCGCACCGCGGCCGCCTGAACGTGCTCGTCAACACGCTGGGCAAGATGCCGGCCGACCTGTTTGCCGAGTTCGACCACACCGCGCCCGAGGCGCTGCCGGCTGGCGACGTCAAGTACCACCAGGGCTTCAGCAGCGACATCACCACGCCCGGCGGGCCGGTGCACCTGAGCTTGGCCTTCAACCCCAGTCACCTGGAGATCGTCAACCCGGTGGTCGAGGGCAGCGTCAAGGCGCGCATGGACCGCCGCGGCGACAAGACAGGCGCCCAGGTGCTGCCGGTGCTGGTGCACGGCGACGCCGCCTTCGCCGGCCAGGGCGTGGTGATGGAGACGCTGGCGCTGGCGCAGACGCGCGGCTACTACACCGGGGGCACGGTGCACCTGGTGGTCAACAACCAGATCGGCTTCACCACCAGCGACCCGCGCGACAGCCGCAGCACGCTGTACTGCACCGACGTCGTCAAGATGATCGAAGCGCCGGTGCTGCACGTCAACGGCGACGACCCCGAGGCCGTGGTGCTGTGCACGCAGCTCGCCATGGACTACCGGCGCCAGTTCAACAAGGACGTGGTGGTCGACATCATCTGCTTCCGCAAGCTCGGCCACAACGAGCAGGACACGCCTTCGCTGACGCAGCCGCTGATGTACAAGGTGATCGCCAAGCACCCCGGTACACGCCGCCTGTATGGCGAGAAGCTGGTCACCCAGGGTGTATTGCAGCCCGAAGGCCCGGACGAGATGGTCAAGGCCTTCCGCGCCGCGATGGACGAAGGCCGCCACACCGTGGATCCGGTGCTGACCAACTTCAAGAGCAAGTACGCCGTCGACTGGGCGCCTTTCCTGGGCCGCAAGTGGACCGACGCGGCCGACACCGCGCTGCCGCTGGCCGAGATCAAGCGCCTGGCCGAGAAGCTGACCACGGTGCCCGGCAACTTCAAGGTGCATCCGCTGGTCGAGAAGGTGATCGCCGACCGCGCCGCCATGGGCCGCGGCGAGATCAACGTCGACTGGGGCATGGGCGAGACGATGGCCTATGCCTCGCTGGTGGCCAGCGGCTACGCGGTGCGGCTGAGCGGCGAGGACTGCGGCCGCGGCACCTTCGTGCACCGCCACGCCGTGCTGCACGACCAGAACCGCGAGAAGTGGGACGAGGGCACCTACGTCCCGCTGCAGCACGTGGCCGATGGCCAGGCCCCCTTCGTCGTCATCGACTCGCTGCTGTCAGAAGAAGCGGTGCTGGGCTTCGAGTACGGCTACTCCAGCGCCGAACCCAACACGCTGGTGATCTGGGAGGCGCAGTTCGGCGACTTCGTCAACGGCGCCCAGGTGGTGATCGACCAGTTCTTGGCCAGCGGCGAGGTCAAGTGGGGCCGTGTCAATGGCCTCACGCTGATGCTGCCGCACGGCTACGAAGGCCAGGGTCCGGAGCACAGCTCGGCGCGGCTCGAGCGCTTCATGCAGCTCTCGGCCGACAACAACATGCAGATCGTGCAGCCCACCAGCGCGAGCCAGATCTTCCATCTGCTGCGTCGCCAGATGGTGCGGCCTTTCCGC
>JANPMR010000125.1:0-2247 GCA_031427055.1 Rubrivivax sp. | reverse complement strand
GCGATGAGGTTGCTGTCCTTGCCCGTCATGTTCTGCAGCACGAACAAGTTGAAACCAACGGGCGGCGTGACCTCGGCAATCTCGACCAGCAGGATGATGAAGATGCCGAACCACACCAGGTCGAAGCCGGCCTTCTCGATCATCGGCAGCACCACGGCGCTGGTCAGCACGATCATGCTGATGCCGTCGAGCGCCGTGCCCAGCACCAGGTACACCACCACCAGCACCGAGATCAGCGCATAGGGGCTGAGCTGCATGCTGGCCACCCACTCGGCCAGCTCGCGCGGGATGCCGGTGAAGGCCATGGTCTTGGACAGGAAGGACGCGCCCGCCAGGATGAACATGATCATGCAGCTCATGCGCGTGGCGCCCATCAGGCCGTCCCAGAAGTTGCGCCAGGTGAGCGATCGCCCGGCCGCGGCGATGGCCAGCGCGCCCAGCACGCCCCAGGCCGCGCACTCGGTGGCCGTGGCCCAGCCAGCCACCAGCACCCAGACGATGAACAGGATCAGCAAGGCGCAGGGGATCAGGCTGGCCGAGCGCCGCAGCTTTTCCATCAGCGAGGTCGGCGGCTCGGCCGCGGGCACGCGATCGGGGTGGCGCAGGCTCCACCAGCCGATGTACAGCGAGAACAGCCCCATCAACACGGTGGCGGGCAGAAAGCCGGCCAGGAAGAGCCGGATGACAGAGGCATCTGCCGCCACCGCGTAGACCACCATCGTGATCGAGGGCGGAATCAGGATGCCCAGCCCGCCGGCCGCGGCCAGCGCGCCGATGGCCAGGTCTTCGTCATAGCCGCGCCGCTTGAGCTCGGGCAGGGCGACCTTGGCGATGGTGGCGCAGGTGGCGGCCGACGAGCCCGACACCGAGCCAAAGATGCCGCAGCCCAGGATGGTGGTGTGCATCAGCCGCCCCGGCACGCGGTTGAGCCAGGGCGCCAGGCCACTGAACATCTGCTCTGACAGCTTGGTGCGAAAGAGGATCTCGCCCATCCAGATGAAGAGCGGCAGCGCCGCCAGCTCCCAACTGGCGGTGGTTTCCCAGAACGCGGTAAAGAGGTTCTTGCCCGGTGGCGTGGTGGTGAACAGCGCCTGCCCGATCCAGCCCACCATGGCCAACGCCATGGCGATCCAGACACCGCCCGTCAGCAGCAACAGCAGGATGAGCAGCAACAAGCCGCCGATGGCGACGACGCTCATGGGGGCACCCTACGCGCTGCGCGCGGTCCCGCCAAGCGGGAGTGAGCCCCTTCGGGCGGCCGGGCGGGGCTCAGAGATCCTCCGAGAAGTCGCCGCGGGCGTGGCGCTCTTGCACCAGCCGCTCGTACGTTGGCACCGCGCCGCGCAGCACGATCACCAGCTCATCCACTACCGCCATCAGGAACAGCAACGCACCGAAGACAAAGCTCAGCTGCGGAATCCACATCGGGATCGCCACCATGTTGTTGGCGATGTCGTTGAACTGGTAGCTCTCCCAGGTGTAGCGTGCCGCCCACCAGGCCAGGTAGCCGATGGCCAGCGCCGCCAGCGAGAGCGCGGCGATCTCGAAGCCGCGCTTGGCCGGCGGCGAGAGCCGTTCGAGCAGCAGCGTCACGCGCACGAAGTCGCCGTTCTTGAACGAGTGCGCCATGCCCAGAAAGGCCGCGGCCGCGCACAACCACGAGACGACGTCGTTGACCCAGCCCACGCGCCAATCGAGCAAGCGCCCCACCGACGCGCCGATCATCAACACGAAGATCGCCGCCACGGTGAGCGCGGCCAGCGCCGCGGCGCCGTCGAACAGGATGTCGAGCGCGCGGCGCACGCGGACTGCCTACTTGGTAAAGGCGTCGATGAGCTGCTTGCCCTCGGGGCCGGCCTTCTCGAGCCATTCCTTGAGCATGGTGTCGCCGACCTTCTTCATGTCGGACTTGAGCGCGGCCGAGGGCGGCAGGATCTGCATGCCACCGGCCTTGAGCTTCTCGATCGACTCGGTGTTGACGCGCTTGCTGGCGGCAATGCCGCGCACTTCGGCGTCGGCGCCAGCCTTGAGCAGCGCGGTCTTGGTGGGCGCGTCCAGCGCGTCGAAGGCGGCCTTGTTCACCAGCACCGCGTTCTTGGGCAGCCAGGCCTGCGTGTCGTACCAGTACTTCAGGTGCTCGTAGGTCTTGCTGTCGACGCCGGTGGAGCCGCTGGACATGTAGCTTTCCATGACGCCGGTGGCCAGCGCCTGCGAGACCTCGGCGGCCTGCACCGTGACGGGCTGCGC
>JANPMR010000124.1:0-3969 GCA_031427055.1 Rubrivivax sp. | reverse complement strand
TCAATTCTCTGAGGAAGGGACTGTTGCCCGCCTTGCGGCAGGTGAAGGGCGACGACTTCAATGCGGCGATGCTGGCGCGCAATGCGGTCATGGCCTGCTCTGGCAGATCCAGGGCGCCGCCGTCACGGGCCAACTCTCGTTCGACGGGGAAGTCGAACAGCCGGTCGACATCCGCCTCGGCATCTCGCGTCAGCTAAACCTTGCATGTCACTTGCCCTTCGTCGCCAGGCGGACGCGCGCGGCGTCGAGCTTGCGTTGCAGGCCGTCAAGCACGACGTCGGCTTCTACACAGTCGCCGGTTCGCCGCGCCTCGTCGCGGGAGCGCAGACCGCGCGCGACGAACTCTCCCTGGACACGGCGCCGCTCGACGCCCGCACGAACAGACGCTTCGACAAACTCGGATAGGGTCTCGCCATCCGCCAGCACGGCCTCGACCTCGGCGCTGAAGTCAGGCTCTACGCGAACGGACGGGATGGTGGCGGTCTTCATCGGTGGAGCGGCTTGCAAATGCGCCGCAAGCCCCGCCTGATCGCGGGAACGTCAGCCATGGGTCGGCAGCGTGCGTTCGTCCTGTACCGCAGCCGACGTTCCCACGCACCCACACGTGTCAAGACTCCAAGCTCACCCCACTAGCGTCGCAGCCCCGCCAGCGCCTGCGCTGGCTCGGCGATCGACTGCATGCGCATCATGCTGACGGCATTGCGGTTCTTGTGGCTCAGCACCGGCATCAGGCCGGCCGCCAGCAGTGCCAGGGCCGCCTGCTCGCCCAGGTACTGCTCGGCACAGGCCTGCATCTCGCGCTCGCCATCGCGCTCGAAGGTGTAGGCCGGCATGTCATCGATCTGGCGCTCGTCGCCGGGCTCCATGTCCCAGCCGTTGACGGCAAAGGCGCGGCCGATGAGCATGGCCACCGCCAGCGAGCCGGCGCCCCAAAGGAAGTGCGCGTGTTCTGGCGCACCCGGGAATTCTTCGAAGGCGAAGGCGCTCACCGGGTCGCTGCGCTTGCCGTAGGGCAGGCGCAGCAGCACGCGCGGCGTGGCCAGGCCCAGCCAGGTCGCGGCCTCGCTGCCGCGCAGCGCCTGCCAGCCGGCCAGGGCCGCGGGCTCGCCAATGGCCAGCGTCGGATGCCCGGCGGCGACGAAGGGGCCACCGGCCTGCGCGGCGATCAGGCCGAGTGCGGCGAGCAAGCCGATGTCGGTGTCGCCGGGGCCGAAGGTGAACAGGCCGCACAGCAGCGACCAGCCCTCGCCGCCGGGCACGTTGCGCCAGCGGTCGGCCAGTGCGTGGTGCAGGCCGGTCTCGGTCAGGCGGCCGCCACAGGCCACCACGTCGGCCAGCAGCTCGTCGCGGCTGACGTCAAGCAGGTGCAGTTGCAGGGCGTCGTCGAGCTCCAGCCCTTGCACCAGCCATTGCACGCCGCGCCAGGCGGACTCGATGGACTGGAAGGCGGGGTGATGCAACACAGCACGCATCTCGGCCGCGATGGCGGCATCAACCTGGGCCACGAGTTGCGCCTGCTGCGGCGCCGTGTTGGGCACGCTGCTGTCGCCGGCGATGCTGCGCACGAAGGCGTCGATGCCAGCCGCTGGCGTGGCCGACGTTGCGGCCGCGGCTGCAAGGCCGGCCGGCTTGCCGCCCAGCAGCCCGGCCAGCAGGTCACCGCCACCGCCACTCGCGGGCGCTGCACCCGGCGCGGGCGGAGGCGCCATACCCAGCTCGGCCGCGGCCTGCGCAAAGGTGGCCGGGTTGAGCAGGCGCTGGCGTGTCTGGCGCAGCTTGTCGAACACCGGAACGTGCTGCAGCAGCGCGTCGGGGTGGAAGTCGTCGAGCGCTTCGAAGCCCAGCGCGACATCGCCCACAGTGGCGCGGGGCGCCAGCCGTTGCAAGACGGCGTCGATGTTGTCGAGGTCAACGCGCAGCGTGGGCCGGCTGGCCAGTGGCGCCCGCTCTGCGGCCGGCTGGCCGCTGAAGTCGCCCATCAGCAAGATGCGCATGGGGCGCGCGGCGTCGCGCGGGCGCTGGCGGGGCGTGGGCATGAACTCAAAGTCGAGACTGGCTGGCATGGCGTGCTCCGCTGCGTGTGGGGCCGCTGTGGCGACCGTGCACCGCAGAGGATAGCGGGTGCATTTGCCAATTGGAATGGCTAGAACGCCGCAGCGTAGCGCTCGAGCTCCCAGCCGCTGACGTGGCGCGCATAGGCCAGCCATTCGGCGCGCTTGAGGCGAACGAGCTCGGCCGCCAGCGGCGTACCCAGCGCCTGGCACACGACCTCGTCGCGCTCGAGCGCATCGAGCGCCTGCGACAGCGACTGCGGCAGCACCTCAATGCCGTGCGCCTGGATGCTTGAGAGCGACCATTCGAAGAGGTCGTCGTTGCACTCCGGGCCGGGATCGAGGCCGCGGTCGATGCCATCCAGCCCCGCCGCCACCAGCGCCGCGGTGGCCAGGTAGGGGTTGGCGCTGGCATCCGGCAGCCGCCACTCAAAGCGGCCGGGCAGGGTGCGCACCAGCGCCGTGCGGTTGTTGGGGCCCTGGGCCACGTAGGCCGGCGCCCAGGTGGTGCCCGAGAGCGACTCGCCCACGGTCAAGCGCTTGTAGGAGTTGACGGTGGGCGCGGCCAGCGCACACAGCGCCGGCGCGTGGGCCAGCACGCCGGCAACGAACTGCCGGCCCAGCGCTGACAGCGTGCCGTCGGCCGCGTCGGGCTCGGCGTTGGGATCGAACACGCAGCGCTCGCCGGCCCACAGCGAGACGTGGAAGTGCATGCCGCTGCCGGGCTGGTTGGCGAAGGGCTTGGGCATCATCGAGAAGACCATGCCGCGCTGCTCGGCCAGCGCGTGCGCGGCCAGCTTGAAGAGCATCAGATGGTCGGCGCTGGCCAGCGCCTCGGCGTAGGCAAAGTTGACCTCGTACTGGCCGTGCGCGTCCTCGTGGTCGAGCTGCAATACATCCAGGCCGCAGGCCGTGAGTGAGGTTTGCAGTGCATGCAAGAAACCGATCTGGCGCGACAGCGACTTCAGGTCGTACGAGGGCTTGTCCAGGCGGTCGCCGTCGTCAGCCGGCATCCAGTCGCCGTGCTCGCCACGCTTGAGCAAGAAGAACTCGGGTTCGATGCCGGTGCGCAGCTGCCAGCCGCGCGCGGCCAGCCGCGCCAGCGCGCGCTTGAGCACCTGTCGCGGGCACGATTCGAAGGGCGCGCCGGCCACGAAGCCATCGCCCACGATGCGCGCCACGCCGGGCATCCAGGGCAGCGGCATCGCGGTGGCGGCGTCACCGCGGGCGTAGTACTCGGAGCGCGGCCCCGTGCGCGGCAGGCCAGTGCCCCAGATCGACGGCCCGGCAAAGCCCGCGCCAATGCGCAGCACATCGTCCAGATGCGTCAGCGGCACCAGCTTGCCCTTGGCGGCGCCGTGGACGTCGGCAAACTGCACCAGCAGCGTGTGCACGCCCGCGGCCTGCAGGCGCTGTCTCAGTTCGCTCACGGTTCAAGCGCCGATGAGCGCGTCGCGCAGGATGGCCAGCGCTTCGTCGAAGACGGCGTCGGGCGTGACCAGCGGAAATAGAAAGCGCAGCACGTTGGCGTTGACGCCGCAGCTCAGCAGGATCAGGCCGCGTTCCAGCGCGCGGGCCTGCACGCGCTTGGTGAAGTCGGCGTCGGGCTGATCCGTGCCGGCTTGGTTGAACTCGACGGCCACCATCGCGCCCAGGCCGCGCACGTCGGAGATTTGCGGCACTTGGGGCCGCAGCGCGCTGAGCTCGGCCTTCAGTCGATCACCCAAACGGGCGCCGCGTGCAGGCAGGCCTTCGTCACGCATGATGTCGATGACGGCATGCGCCGCGGCGATGGCCATCGGGTTGCCGGCATAGGTGCCGCCCAGGCCGCCGGGTGCGGGCGCGTCCATGATTTCGGCGCGGCCAGTGACGGCCGACAGGGGCATGCCCGCGGCCAGGCTCTTGGCGCTGATGATGA
>JANPMR010000123.1:0-2889 GCA_031427055.1 Rubrivivax sp. | reverse complement strand
CGGCCTTCCTTTGCCGGCAAACCGACTTCATCCGCGCCGTGGCGCAATGCGGCAAGCCGGTGAACATCAAGAAGGGCCAGTTCCTCGCGCCGCACGACATGAAGAACGTGCTCGACAAGGCGCGCGCCGCGGCGCGCGAGGGCGGCCTGCCCACCGGCAACGTCATGGCCTGCGAGCGCGGCGTGAGCTTCGGCTACAACAACCTCGTGTCGGACATGCGCAGCCTGGCCATCATGCGCGAGACCGGCGCGCCGGTGGTCTTCGACGCCACCCACAGCGTGCAGTTGCCGGGCGGCCAGGGCACCAGCAGCGGCGGCCAGCGCGAGTTTGTGCCGGTGCTGGCGCGCGCCGCCATCGCCGTGGGCGTGGCCGGCGTGTTCATGGAAACGCACCCCGATCCGGCGCATGCGCTGAGCGATGGACCGAATGCCGTGCCGCTGAAGCACATGAGGGCGCTGCTCGAGCAACTGCTCGCTCTTGATCGAGTGATCAAGGCCCAGCCGCTGCTCGAGAACGATTTCGGCTGCTGAACCCGATTCAAAACTACTGAGAGAAACCGCATGAGCGCCATCGTCGATATCGTCGGCCGAGAAATCCTCGACAGCCGCGGCAACCCCACCGTCGAGTGCGACGTGCTGCTGGAAAGCGGCACCATGGGCCGCGCTGCGGTGCCCTCGGGCGCGTCCACCGGCAGCCGCGAGGCCATCGAGCTGCGCGACGGCGACAAGAGCCGCTATGGGGGCAAGGGCGTGCTGCGCGCGGTGGAGCACATCAACACCGAGATCAGCGAGTCCATCCTGGGCCTCGACGCCAGCGAACAGGCCTTCCTGGACAAGACCCTGATCGACCTGGATGGCACCGAGAACAAGGGCCGCCTGGGCGCCAACGCCACGCTGGCCGTCAGCATGGCGGTGGCCCGCGCCGCGGCTGAAGAGAGCGGCCTGCCGCTGTACCGCTACTTCGGCGGCATGGGCCGCATGCAGTTGCCGGTGCCGATGATGAACGTCATCAACGGTGGCGCGCATGCCAACAACAACCTCGACCTGCAAGAGCTGATGATCATTCCGGTGGGCGCGCCCACGTTCCGCGAGGCGGTGCGCTACGGCGCCGAGGTCTTCCACGCACTCAAGAAAATCATCCACGACAAGGGCATGCCCACATCGGTGGGCGACGAAGGAGGCTTCGCGCCCAACGTGGCCAGCCACGAAGCCGCCATCCAGATGATCCTGGAAGCCATCGAGAAGGCCGGCTACAGGCCCGGCGAACAGATCGCGCTGGGCCTGGACTGCGCCGCCAGCGAGTTCTACAAGGATGGCAAGTACCACCTGGAAGGCGAAGGCCTGGTGCTGAGCGCCATCGAGTGGACCGAGATCCTGGCCACCTGGGTCGACAAGTACCCCATCATCAGCATCGAAGACGGCATGCACGAGGGCGACTGGGACGGCTGGAAGCTGCTGAATGATCGCCTGGGCAAGAAGATCCAGCTCGTGGGCGACGACCTCTTCGTCACCAACACCCAGATCCTGCAGCGCGGCATCGACGAGGGCGTGGCCAACTCCATCCTCATCAAGATCAACCAGATCGGCACCCTGAGCGAGACCTTCGCGGCCATCGAGATGGCCAAGCGCGCCGGCTGGACCAGCGTCATCAGCCACCGCAGCGGCGAAACCGAAGACAGCACCATCGCCGACATCGCCGTGGGCAGCAACGCCGGGCAGATCAAGACCGGCTCGCTCAGCCGCAGCGACCGCATGGCCAAGTACAACCAGCTGCTGCGCATCGAAGAAGACATGGGCGACGTGGCCAGCTACCCCGGCCGCAGCGCGTTCAACCAGCTGCGCAAGTAGGGCCAGGGCCGATGCGCTGGACCACGGTCGCGCTCGCCGCCCTGTTGGCGGTGGTGCAGGCTGACCTGTGGTTCGGCAAGGGCAACCTGCCCTACGTGATGAGCCTGCACAAGCAACTCGACATGCAGCACTCGGCCAACGCCAGCGCACGCGAGCGCAATGGGCGTGTCGCGGCCGAGGTCAGCGACCTCAAGGAAGGCCTGGAGATGGTGGAAGAAAAGGCGCGCGCCGAGCTCGGCATGGTGCGGCCGGACGAGATCCTCGTCCAAGTGACAGCGCGCCAGTAAGCCGCCGTGCTCGACGCTCTGTTGCAGGCCAGCCGGCCCGTGTTGGCCGCGGCCTTCACGCTCTGGGGCGCCCCGGTCACCTGGCTGGAAGTCGTGGCCTGCGTGCTCTCGGTGGCGATGGTGCTGGCCAACATGCGCGTCAACCCCGTGGGCTGGCCGCTGGCCATCGCGAGCTCACTGCTTTACGCGCTGTTGTTTGCCGACAGCAAGCTGTATGGCGAGGCGACGCTGCAAATCTTCTTCGTTGCGGTGAGTTTCTGGGGCTGGCGCCAATGGCTGCACGGCACCCACGCCGGCGACACGGCGCTGCGCGTGCGCTGGATGGATGCGCGCGCGCGCTGGCTTGCCGCGGCGGGCACCTTGATCGCCTGGCCGCTGCTGGCGTTGCTGCTGCAGCGCACGACCGACAGCGACGTGCCCTGGCTTGACGCGCTGGCCACCGTGGCCAGCGTGTGCGGGCAGATCCTGCTCGGCCGCAAGCTCGTCGAGAACTGGCCGCTGTGGGTGGCGGTCAACGTCTTCAGCGTCGGCCTCTTCGCCTACAAGGCGCTGTGGCTGACGGCCCTGCTGTATGCCGTGTTTGCGTTGCTGGCCGTGGCCGGCTGGCGCGCCTGGCGACAGATTGCCGTGCGTGGCTGAGCCGCTGCCTAACCCGCGCCGTGCGCATGGCTGAAGCCCTCCGCATCGCCATCGTCGGCGCCGAGAGTACCGGCAAGACCACGCTGGCGCGCGATCTGGCGCTGCGTCTGGCCACC
>JANPMR010000122.1:0-1541 GCA_031427055.1 Rubrivivax sp. | reverse complement strand
GCAAAGCTGCCGATCACCAGGCAGGTCAGCGGCAGCGCCAGGTGCCAGAAGTAGTCGAGGATGCGCGCCGGCCAGGCCAGCTCTTCCCAGTTGTCGCTGGTCAGGCCGCGCAGCGGAAACCAGTCGTAGTAGGTGCCGCCGGCAAACATCACGATCAGCAGCAGCCCGAGCACGAAGCCGGGTATCGCGTAGCCGAGCAGCACAAAGAGCGTGGTCACGGTGTCGAAGCGCGAACCCTCGCGCACCGCCTTGGCAATGCCCAGCGGGATCGAGATGAGATAAGCGATGAGAAAGCTCCACAGCCCGAGCGAGATCGACACCGGCAGCTTCTCTTTGATGAGCTGCCAGACCTCTTTGTTCTGCAGGAAGCTCTTGCCCAGGTCAAAGCGCGCGTAGCTGGCCAGCATCTCCACATAGCGCACATGCGCCGGCTTGTCGAAGCCGTACATCTTCTTCAGCTCTTCGAGCTGCTTCTTGTCGATGTCGCGGCCGGCCTTGTAGCCGCCGCCACCGCTGTCGCCGCCGCCCTTTTGCGAGACCTGCGCCTCGGCCATGATCTGCTCGACCGGGCCGCCCGGCACGAACTGCATCACGATGAAGGTGATCGTCAGCGCGCCCAGCAGCGTCGGCACCATGAGCAGGATGCGCTTGAGGATGTAGGCCAGCATCAGACTTTCCCCTTCTGGGTACTGTTCAGGCCCTTGCTCAGGCCCTTGTCGAGACTCTTGTCCCACCAGGTCCACAGCGGCCAGGGCGGGGACTCGTTGATGCCGGTGAAGTAGGTGTCGGCGTTGAAGTACAGGGCCTGCACCTTGGGGATGCCGAACTTGTCCCAGTACGACACCTTCTCGACGTTGTTGTAGAGGTCGGCGATCTGGAAGAAGCTCCAGGTGACGATGCGGTCCAGCGCGCGGCAGGCGTCGCGCAGTTGTTCGATCGTCTCGGCACGGCCCATGGTCTCGATCAACGCGTCGACGGCCTTGCTTTTGACGCCGCGGAAGTTGCCGTTGCCGGGCTCGTCGAAGGACTTGGAGCCCAGGATGGCCGACATGCTGCCGGCGTCGGGGATCGTGAAGTCACCGCCGGCCAGGGCCACCATGTCGTAGTCGTACTTCTGCAGCCGCGTGCGGTAGAGCGCGAAGTCGACCACGCGCTCCTTCATCTTGATGCCCAGCTTCTTGAGGATCTGCTCCCAGTCGTTGTTGCCGCCCTCGCGCGGCGACAGGTACTCGAACTCGAAGGCCTCGCCCTTGGCGTTGCGCAGCACGCCTTCACCGTCGAGCTTCCAGCCGGCCTGCTCGAGCAGCGCGCGGGCCTTGAGCAGGTTGGCGCGCAAGGCACCCGGCGAGCTGTCGTTGCGCGGCGCCGTCCAGACCGGGCCAAACACGCGCGGCGGCAGCTCGGCACGCCAGGGCTCCAGCAGCTTGAGCTCGCCCGGCGTCGGCACGCCCTCGGCGGCGAAGATGCTGTTGTTGAACAGGCTGTTGGCGCGCTTGAACTGGCCGGTCTTGTTGATGTTCTCGAAGTCGTAGGTGTAGACC
>JANPMR010000121.1:0-5355 GCA_031427055.1 Rubrivivax sp. | reverse complement strand
CAGGTGGCCGGCGGCGTGCCGGCGATGTGCGACGGCGTCACGCAGGGCCTGCCGGGCATGGAGCTGAGCCTGTTCTCGCGCGACACCATCGCCATGGGCACGGCCATCGCGCTGACCCACGATGTCTTCGACGCCGTGCTGCTGCTGGGCGTATGCGACAAGATCGTGCCGGGGCTGCTGATCGGCGCGCTGCACTTCGGGCATCTGCCCTGCGTCTTCGTGCCTGCGGGGCCGATGAGCAGCGGCCTGTCGAACGACGAAAAGTCCAAAGTGCGTGAGCGCGCGGTGCAGGGCCTGGTGGGGCGCGATGAACTGCTGGCCGCCGAGAGCGCCGCTTACCACGGGCCCGGCACCTGCACCTTCTACGGCACCGCCAACAGCAACCAGATGCTGCTCGAGGCGATGGGCCTGCACGTGCCCGGCGCGGCCTTCGTGCACCCGCACGCCGGCCTGCGCGAGGCGCTGACGCGGCAGGCGGTGCGCAGCGCGCTGGCGATCACCCAGGCGCAACGCTTCACGCCCATCGGCCGCCTCGTCGACGAGCGCGTCATCGTCAACGCCATGGTGGCGCTGCTGGCCACCGGCGGCAGCACCAACCACCTCATCCACTGGGTGGCGGTGGCGCGCGCGGCGGGCATCCTGATCGACTGGAGCGACTTCGCCGACCTCTCGGCGGTGGTGCCCTTGCTGGCCCGCGTCTATCCCAACGGCAGCGCCGACGTCAACCAGTTCCAGGCCGCCGGCGGGCCCGGTTTCGTGCTGCGCGAACTGCTCGACAGCGGTGCGTTGCACGGCGACGTGGCGACGGTCAGCGAGCGCGGCATTGCCGCTTTCGGCGAGCTGCCGGCGCTGGAAGGCGAACAGCTGCGCTGGAACAAGCTGCCGGCCGACAGTGGCGACACCAGCGTGGTGCGCCCCGCGGTGCGGCCGTTCTCTGACACCGGTGGCCTGAAGCTGCTGCAAGGCAACCTGGGCCGCAGCGTCATCAAGACATCGGCCGTGCCCGACGACCGCCACGTCGTCGAGGCGCCGGCGCGCGTCTTTACCAGCCAGGAAGCGCTGCTCGCCGCCTTCAAGGCCGGTGAGTTGGAGCGCGACGTCGTCGCCGTGGTGCTGTTCCAGGGCCCCCGCGCCAATGGCATGCCCGAGTTGCACAAGCTGACACCGCCGCTGGCGGTGTTGCAGGGCAGGGGCTTCAAGGTGGCGCTGGTGACCGACGGGCGCATGAGTGGTGCCAGCGGCAAGGTGCCGGCCGCCATCCATGTCAGCCCCGAGGCGCTGGCTGGCGGGCCGCTGGCCAAGGTTCGTGACGGCGATGTCATACGCCTGGATGCCGTGGCTGGCACACTTCAGGCGCTGGTGAGCGATGTCGATTGGGCCGCGCGCACCGCCACCCCGATTGACGACGCGCTGGCCGAGATCCACGCCCACGACCTCGGCCGCGAGCTCTTTGCCGGCATGCGCCGCAACGTCACCAACGCCGAAGAAGGCGCGGTGACTTGGCTCTGAGGCCGGCTTTGCAATCCCGAAAGAACGACATGAGAGACACGCTAGAACTCGTCGCCCACGGCCCGGTGATCCCGGTCATCGTGATCCAACGCCTGCGGGACGCGGTGCCCATGGCCCAGGCCTTGGTGGCCGGCGGTGTGCGCGTGCTCGAGGTGACGCTGCGCACACCCGTGGCGTTGGCGGCGATGCGCGAGATCGTGCGCGCCGTGCCCGGCGCGATCGTCGGTGCCGGCACCATCCGCTCGGTGGCCGATGCCGAGGCCGCCAAGGACGCTGGCTGCCTGTTTGGCGTCAGCCCGGGCTACAGCACCGACATCGGGCACGCCTGCCGCAACATGGGCCTGCCGCTGCTTCCCGGCGTGGCCACGGCCAGCGAAGTGATGGCGGCCAATGCCGACGGCTACACCTTCCTGAAGTTCTTTCCGGCCACGGCGGCCGGCGGCATCCCGATGCTCAAGGCGCTGTCCGGGCCCTTTGCCGATGTCGCCTTTTGCCCCACCGGTGGCATCACGCCCGAGACCGCACCGCAGTTCCTGGCACTGCCCAATGTCAAGGTGTGCGGCGGCTCTTGGCTGACGCCGCAGGACGCCGTGGACGCCGGCGACTGGGGCCGCATCACCGCCCTGGCGCGCGCCGCCAGCGCGCTGCGCGGCTGAGGCTCAGGCGAAGGTCAAGGCCGCGGCTTGATCGCGCCGCAGTCGGCAGAGATCCACTTGCCGGCCTGCTCGATCTCCATGCGCTCGGGCTGACCCTTGACGGTCGTGTTCACCGTGACGCGGCCCTTGTTCTCCTTGTCGCTGACGAGCGTGAACTCGCCCTCGCCGCTGGCCGGGGGCTCTCCGGTGCAGACGAACTTGAAGCGCACGACATTGCCGCTGCGCTGCATGCTCTGCTGCTTGCAGCGGCCGTCGTGCTGCGGCATCTCGTCGCGCGCCGCCTGTTCGGGCGTGATGCACACGCGCACCGAGTTGGGCTTGCCGGCGGCCATGCCCACGCCCTGGCGCGCCATCATGTCCTCCATCATCTTGCGCTGTTCGGGCGGCATGGCCGCCATCTGCTGCTGCATCTGCGCCATCGCGGCGTCCATGCGCGCGCCCTTCATCGTCATCTGATGTTCCCAGAGGCCGGGGGCGACCTTCTGCGCCAGGGCAGGCGCGGCGGCCGCGGTGGCGATGGCGAGGAGCAGGGCGGCGGCATACGACTTGATCATGGCGTTTCCTTCTGCGCGGGCTTCCAGTTTCCCACCAGCGCGGCCATCGCGCGAGCGTGGGCGTTGCCGGCGGCCAGGCCGGTGGCGACGCCAGCCCGGTCGGCCTCGTTGCGGTTCTGGCTGATCTTCCACTTGCCCACCAACCGATCCACGGGGATTTCGATGCCCACGATGGCGCGCAGCATCGGCTGCACGTAGTCGTCGGGTGCGTCGCTCACGGCCCAGGGCTTGGCTTGCGATGACTCGTGGTGGGCGGTGAGGCGGCTCACCAGTTCGTGCAGCCAGGGCGCGCTGTCGATGGCGCGCAGCCGGCCGTGGGCGTGCACGACGGCGTAATTCCAGGTCGGCACCACCTTGTGCGTCTCGGCCTTGCTGGGGTACCACGAGGGCGACACGTAGGCCTGCGCATCGCAAAAGACCGCCAGCACCGCCTGCCCGTCGGCCACGCGCCATAGCGGATTGGCGCGCGCGACGTGGCCGCGCAAGGTTTGCGTCGCGGCATCAAACTCGAGCGGGATGTGGTCGGCCGTGGGCTCGCCGCTCTGCACCGTGACCAGCGTGGCCAGCGGATGCTTGCGCATCAGTGCCGCCAGCGCGGCGGGGTCGTGCTGCTCGAAGTGCTTGGGCAGGTACACGACGGCGCGCGCTACCAGCTGCCGATGTTGGGCATCGACGTCCAGGGTTCGGCGGGCGTGAGGGCGCCACCGGCCTGCAGCAGTTCGATCGAGATGCCATCGGGCGAGCGCACGAAGGCCATGCGCCCGTCGCGCGGCGGGCGGTTGATGGTCACGCCGTGGTCCACCAGGCGCTGGCAGCTGGCGTGGATGTCGTCCACCGCGTAGGCCAGGTGGCCGAAGTTGCGCCCGCCGGTGTAGGTCTGCGCCACGCCCGCGGCATCGGGCCAGTTGTAGGTGAGCTCGACCTGCGCGCTGCGGTCGCCCGGCGCCGCCAAGAAGACCAGCGTGTAGCGGCCGGCCTCGTTGTCCTTGTGCGAGAGCACTTCGAGCCCGAGGGCGTCGCGGTAGAAGCGCAGCGAGGCTTCGACATCGGTCACGCGGACCATGGTGTGGAGGTATTTCATGGCAGCGATTGTGCCGTGGGCGGGGACCGGCGTGTCTTCGCCACAGGTCCAGAGCGTCAAACCGGCACGGTGTAGTTGAGCGTCATGCGCCCGCCGTCGACGACCACGATCTCGCCGGTGACGTAGCTGGCGGCGTCGCTGAGCAGGAAGGCCGTGACGTCAGCGATCTCTTCGGGCTCGCCCAGGCGTTTCATGGGCGTGCGGCTCATGATGCGCGCCTTGGCCTCGTCACTGGTCAGCACGGCGCTCTTGGCGAGCTCGGTGGCGATGGTGCCGGGCGCCACCGCGTTGACGCGGATGCCCTGGTCGGCAAAGGACAGCGCCATCACGCGCGTGAGCTGGTTGATGGCGCCCTTGCTGGCGTTGTAGCTGGCGATTGCCGGGATGGTGAGCGTGCCGTTGACCGAGCTCATGTTGACGATGGCGCCGCGGACCGGGCCGGGGCGCGTGAGCATCGCGCGCGCCACCGCCTGGCCGACCAGGAACGAGCCCTTGAGGTTGACCTCGATCACCGCGTCCCAGTCGGCCTCGGTGATGTCGACGAAGGCCGCGGCCTTGAAGATGCCGGCGTTGTTGACCAGGCCGTCGACATGCCCGAAGCGGGCCAGCGTGGCGGCCAGCGCGGCATCGACCTCGGCCTTCTTTGCCACGTTGCAATGGCAGTAAAGCGCCGGCGCGCCCGCGGCCCTGATCTCAGCGGCAAGCGCCTCGCCGGCCGCGTCGGCCATGTCCCACAGCGCCACCGCGGCGCCGTCACGCGCCAGCCGCCGCGCGCAGGCCGCGCCGATGCCTTGTGCCGCGCCAGTGATCACCACCACGCGGCCATCAAGTCCGAAGTGAACGCCTTGTGCCATGAACGTGTTCGATGCAGATGCGCACCAGGCGCGGGCGGGCAGTTTAGCCCGCAGCCTTGGCGAGCCCGGGCTCTCTGTCCAACCAGATGGCCATGCCCTGCGCGTTGAGCTCCAGGTCCATGGCCAGCAGCTCGGCGATGCGCTCTCGGCTGTGCGTGCAGCCGTGTTCGGCCAGGCTGCGCAAGAAGATCTCGAGCTGGCCGCGCTTGAGCGCCTCGTGCCGGTCGCTCGACGCGGCCACGCGGCGGCCGAGCGTGACCATTTCGTCCAGCAGCGACACCAGCAGCGCACCCAAGCGCGGCACCTCGGCAACGCGGCTGAAGTGAGTCAGGTAGATGCACGCCGGCTGCGCCGCCAGCAGGCGTTCGATGGACGTGCGCAGGGCTTCGGGCTCGAAGCGCACCGGCGTCGCGGTGGGCAGGATCCAGGGCCCGCGCGCGGTGTCGAATTCGCGGTAGCTCAGGCCGAAGGTGTCGCCGGTAAACCAGCCGCGCGTCGTGTCGTCCCACACGCAGTGGTGGTGGCGGGCGTGGCCGGGCGTGTCGGCGATGCGCAGCAGGCGGCCGGCCAGGCGCAGTTCCATGTCGTCGGCCGATGTCATCACGCGCGCCGCGTCGACTGGCACCAGCTTGCCGTACGAGCGCATCATCTCCTCGGCACCGTAGACGGCGGTGGCGCCGGCCCACAGCGCGCCTGGATCG
>JANPMR010000120.1:0-9755 GCA_031427055.1 Rubrivivax sp. | reverse complement strand
AGAGAAGTGGATCATCACCAGCATCGACGGCACCACAAACAGCATCAGCCCGACGAGGTCGAGAATGGCCTGCGTGCGCCCCGAGTAGCGCCCGTACAGCACGTCGACGCGCACATGTTCGTTGATGCGCATCACCTGCGATGCGCCCAGCATCACGCAGGCCGCGAACAGGTACCACTGGATCTCGAGGTAGGCGTTGGAGCTGTAGTTGGCGACGTAGCGAACGACCGCATTGGCGGAACTGATCATGCAGGAGATGAAGACTGCCCACTTGGCGAAGTCGCCGAAGCGGTCATTCAACTTGTCGATGGCGAATGCCACGGGCAGCAAGGCCTTCATGGCTGCTCCTGATCTGCGGGTGCGCGCTGGCGCTGGTGCATGAGATCAATCCTCCGCCGCGATGGGTTGCAGGCAGCCGGGACTATACGGACGCTGGACCGCGAACTGCGGCACTTCGCTCGCTGCCAAGGGAAAACCCCGGCTAGGCGAATGCGAGGTTTGAAGCTCGACAGCCTTCCAGATCAGAGCGCCTGTGCGGCCGCAAACAGGCGTGCCGAGCGCGCGCCAGAGCGGCAGAACAGCAGCATCGGGCGCGGCAGTTCCTGCATCAGCTGCGCCATGGCGGCGATCTGCCGCGGCGACTGGTAGCCACCGTCCACGGGGAGCCAACGGTAGGCGAGCCCGGCGGCAATCGCCGCGGCCTCGATCGATGCGTTGGATGGCTGATCGGCGTCGTGCTCGAAATCCGGGCGGTTGTTGACAACACTCTTGAAGCCCGCAGCGGCCGCCTCGGCCATGGCATCGGGCGACAGTTGCGGGGCGACGCAGACGTCGTCGGATACGGGGCGAAATGGCAGAGAGCTCATGCCGCCTACTTTGCCAGAGACTGCTTCACGGCAGCCGACACCAGGGCCATTTCTGCCTGGCCGCCCAGCCGCGCCTTGGCGGCGGCCATCACGCGGCCCATGTCGCCCGGCCCGCTGGCACCCAACTCAAGCACCAGCGCCGCCACTGCGGCACCGACTTGCTCGGCCGACAGGCGCTGCGGCAGGTAGGCCTCCAGCACGCGGAGCTCTGCCGTCTCCTTGTCGACCAGGTCGGTGCGCGCCGCGAGCTCGAAGGCCGCGATGGAGTCCTTGCGCTGCTTGATCGCCTTGTCGACGAGGGCCACCACGGCGGCGTCGTCGAGCACGATGCGCTCATCGACCTCACGCTGCTTGCAGGCCGCCAGCAGCATGCGGATGGTGGACAGCCGCGGCGCATCTTTGGCGCGCATGGCGTTCTTCATGTCTTCGGTGATGCGGTCCTTGAGGGTCACGTGCGGGGCTCCTGAACGAAAGCAAGCCCGCTGCGGCGTGCCGCGCGGGCTTGACGGATGCGGCGGTCTGCGGTGCGCGGGCCACGGGGCCGGCACGCCGCGGGCGGACGATCAGTACAGCTTCTTGGGCAGCTGCATGCTGCGCACGCGCTTGAAGTGGCGCTTGACGGCGGCCGCCTTCTTGCGCTTGCGCTCGGCGGTGGGCTTCTCGTAGAACTCGCGTGCGCGCAGCTCGGTCAACAGGCCGATTTTCTCGATCGTGCGCTTGAATCGGCGCAGGGCGACGTCGAACGGCTCGTTTTCTTTGACGCGAATGGTGGTCATGGGGGCAGGGATCCTGATTGAAGTGCGCTCGGTGTCCGTGAACTGAACCTGCCGTGCCAGACGATTCGGCGAAGTGTTGGCTCGGCGGCTCAGTGGCTGGATGCGGATCGACGCGCAGATGTTCCAGCAAAGCCCGAAATTATAGGCTGAAAACAGTGGCTCACGGCGTCGGGTCTGCTGCCGCGAGCGCAAGAGCCGTCGCTGACCTGTCCGCGAGGCCAATCCGCCCGAATTCAACCTAGGGAAGGGGCGGGCAAAGACACTTGCCGGGATCGCAGGGGGTCATCAACATAGACGTCGGGTCGAAAGTCGACGCACTTGCGTGCAATCCAGCTTGTGGCGCGCCCCGTGCGGTGGTTCCAATCCATGAACATGCCTTTACAAATTCTCACCGTCGACGCGGCGCCCGCTGGGGCGCTGGCGGTGTTGCTTGGCGCGGTCATGACGGCACAGGCGCAGGCGCGGGGCGATCTGGTCGCGGTCAAAGACGCGGTCAGCGGGCGCTATGAGCACGTCAACGCCGCGATGGCCGCTTTCGTCGGTCGGCCGGGCGCCGAGATCGTCGGCCGCACCGACGCAGAGTTGTTCGACGCAGCGCCCGTGGCGGCGCTGCGTGCTGCCGAAGCGACCGCGCTGGCGCAGCCCGAACCGCTGACCAGTGAGCACAAACTCGAGTGGCGCGGGGCGCGCCACGAGTTTTCGGTGTGGCGCATGGCCAGCGCGCCAGACGCCGCTGGCGGACGCTGGCTGTGCGCGGTGTGGTCCGACCTGGCCGAACAACGCCAGCGCGAGGCCCAGTTGCGCGGTGCGCTCGAACAGATCGAGCAGCAGCAGCGCGCCAACGACCAGTTGCGCCGCGAGATCGCCGATCAGGCCATGCGCGAGCCGGTGTCGGGTCTGCACCGTCGTGGCCACTTCGAGGACCAACTGCGACGCGAGCTGGACCTCTCGACACGCGAGCACCGCGAGTTCGCGATCGTCTTCATCCACGTCGACCCGCCCAGCGAGAAAGTGCGCGCGATGGGCGTCAACGGCCGCGACCGCATCCTCGAAGCGATGGGCCGGTTGCTGCGCGGTGGCACGCGCGCGATGGACGCGTCTTGTCACTACGACGACCGTCGCTTCGCGGTGCTGCTATCGGGCGTGGGCCTGGCCACCGCGCATGCGCGCATGGAAGGCCTGCGGCGCCAGTGCGCGGTGCAGATCGTTGTGCACGAGGGGCAGGAGATCGGCTTCTCTGTATCGGTGGGCGTGGCCAGCTTTCCGCACACGGCGCACACCCAGGACGCCTTGATCGCAGCTTGCGAGGCCGCGCTGACCGAGGCGCAGCGACGTGGCGGCAACCATGTCACGCTGGCCGCGATCCAGTTCGACCCCGTGTGATCAGGCCGCGAAGGCCTGGCGCAGCATGCTGGCAGCCAGCACGAGCAGCAGCACCGCGAACAGCCGCTTCAGCACGGTGACGTCGATGCGATGTGCCGTGCGCGCACCCAGCGGCGCCAGCACCATGCTGGCCAGCGAGATCAGCACCAGCGCCGGCAGGTACAGGTAGCCAAAGGCGCCGGGCAGTGCCGGCTCGAGCGCGCGGCCACTGATCAGATAGCCGGTGGTGTTGGCCAGCGCAATCGGGAAGCCCAGCGCAGCGCTGGTGGCCACCGCTTGCCGCGGCGGCACGTTGCACCAGACCATGAAGGGCACCGACATGAAGGCCCCGCCCGCGCCCAGCAGCCCCGACGCGAAGCCGATGCCGGCGCCAACGGCGGCCTGCGCTGGCGCGCCCGGCATCTGGCGTCCTGCACTGGGCTTTCGGTTGCGCAGCATCTGCAGCGCCGAGTAGCCGATGAAGGCCGAGAACAGCAGTGCCAAGCCCTGGCCCTTGAGTACCGCAAACGCGCCGGCGCCCGCGGCGAGGCCGCCGAGCACGATGCCGGGTGCCATGCGCCGCGCGATCTCCCAGCGCACGCCGCCCATGCGGTGATGGGCGCGCACGCTGGACAAGGAGGTGAACATGATCGTCGCCATCGAGGTCGCGATCGCCATCTTCACCGCCATCGCGGGGGGCACGCCGCGCTGCGTCAGCAGCCAGGTCAGCACGGGCACCATCATCATGCCGCCGCCCACGCCCAGCAGGCCGGCCAGGAAGCCCGCCACGGCGCCCAGGGCGAGCAGTTCGACGACGAGCGCGAGGCCGATGTCCAAGCGCGAGCCGACGCTCAGGACAGACGCGCCAGCACGGCGCGCCATTCGGCGGGCGTGACTGGCGTGATCGACAGGCGGTTGCCACGCCGCAGCACCTGCAGGGTCGCCAATTCGGGCGCGCCGCGCAGTTCCGCCAGCGGCAGCAAGCGCGTCTTGCGCACCAGCGCCACGTCGATCTGCAGCCAACGCGGCGTGGCAGGGTCGGACTTGGCGTCGAAGTAGGCGCTGGCCGGGTCGAACTGCGTGGTGTCAGGCACCGGTTTGCCAGTGATCGTAGCCAAACCGGCGATGCCCGGATCGGGGCATGAGGAGTGATAGAAGAGCACGCCGTCACCGGGCTTCATGGCGTCGCGCATGAAGTTGCGCGCCTGGTAGTTGCGCACGCCCGTCCAGGGCAGCGCCTGCCGCGGGGCAGCAGCCAGGTGGTCGATGGAGGCCTCGGCGGGCTCGCTCTTCATGAGCCAGTGGTTTGGCATGGCGTCAGCGGGCGGCGAGGCAGTGCAGAGAAGGTGTCCGCCGCGAGCCGCGAACCCGTTGCCTGAACCAAGGGGAAGTTCAGGTGGGCGAGGTCAGCCTGGCATTGGGTTCATCTGACGCGAGACGATCACGCCTGCCAGGCGATGTTCCAAGCCCTTGGTCATAGACCATCGGCTCAAGGACATATAAGGCTCACGACTCACAGCGGACAGATTCATTCTAGACCTCGGCGTGGTGCCCGTGGGCCGCTTTGACGTCACAACAGGTGGCCGTCTTCGCCCAACGCGGCATCGACGCGGCGGATCAGCGTGTCGATGTCGCTGGCGCCGCCCTGCGTGGCAGTTGCGGCGGCCGGCGTAAGGGCCGCAGAGGCCACCGCGGCCGCCGCCGCTGCCGGGCCGCGCTCAGCCAGTTGGTAGGCCAGATTGAGCGCCGCGAGCACGGCAATCCGCTCGCGCGCCTTGACCTTGCCGGCTTCGCGGATGGCGGTCATCTCGCGGTCGACGGCGGCCACTGCCGTGGTCAGCAAGGCCTCGCCGCCTTCGGGGCAGCCGAGCATGTAGACCTGGCCGAGGATCGAGACTTCAAGCTGCTTCATGCAGCACCGCCATTGCCATTGCCAGCGGGCAGCTTCTCGAGCAGGGCATCGACGCGGGATCGCGCCGCCGCCAGGCGCGAACGCAGGCTGTCGCGCTCGGCGCTGACGGCCGTGAGTTGCTGCTCGAGCAGCGCGCTGGTGCGCTTGAGCTCCTGGTGCCGCAGCAGCAGTCGATCAACGCGTTCGGCAAGGTCTTCAAGCTGTGCCATCGGATTCCCCCGCGGGCATTGTAGGAGCGGCTGCGTGCGCGCCTGAGTGCTGCGAGCCGTGGTCGCACCAGGTTCGCACGGCGCAATCGTGGCAGCGCGGCGCGCGGGCCTGGCAGACGTAGCGGCCGTGCAGGATGAGCCAGTGATGGGCGTCGACGGCGTAGGCCGGCGGCACGCGGCGCAGCAGGTGCAGTTCGACGGCCAGCGGGTCGCGCCCGCTCGCCAGGCCGGTTCGGTTGCTGACGCGAAAGACATGCGTGTCGACGGCCATCGTCGGCTCGCCAAAGGCCACATTCAGCACCACATTGGCGGTTTTGCGACCGACGCCGGGCAGCGCCTGCAGTGCTTCGCGCGAGCGCGGCACTTCGCCGCCGTGCTGCTCGACCAGGATGCGACAGGTCGCGACCAGATTCTTCGCCTTGGTGCGAAAAAGGCCGATGGTGCGGATGAGCTCGGTGACGCGATCGACGCCGAGCACGAGCATCTTCTGCGGCGTGGGCGCCAGCGCGAAGAGCTCACGCGTGGCCTTGTTGACGCTGACGTCGGTGGCCTGCGCCGACAGCAGCACGGCGGCCAGCAGCTCGAAGACGCTGCTGAACTGCAGCTCGGTTTGCGGCCGCGGGTTGGCACGCGCCAGCGTGGCGAAGAAGGCTTCGATGGCGGCGGGCGTCATGGCAAGCCGCTCGTCGGATCGCGCAGACCGGGCGCCTGCGCGGGCGTGTCGGCATCGGCATCGGCATCGGCATCGGCATCGGCATCGGCACGGCGCGTGCGGGCGCGCTGCAGGGCGGCCTCGATCACCGCGCGTTTGGCGTCCAGCGCGGCCGGATCCGTGAGGCGGCTGGCGCCCGCCAGATCTGCCAGCTTGGCTTGCGCCTTGGCCACCAGCCGATCATCCTTGTCGCGCTTGTCGCGCTCGACGCGCAGACGGTGGAAGCCGTAGCGTTGGCGCGCCTCGTCGGCCTGTAGCGCGCTCCAGGCTTGCCAGCCGGTGCGCGGCCCGGTCACAGGCACCAGCGCGATGCAATCGACCGGGCACACGGGGATGCACAACTCGCACCCAGTGCACAGCGCGTCGATCACGGTGTGCATGAGCTTGGGCGCACCGACGATGCAGTCCACCGGACAGGCCTTGATGCACAGCGTGCAGCCGATGCACCAGGCTTCGTCGATGACCGCCAGCAGCCGCGGGCCCTCGTGGCCGCGCTCTGCGTCCAGCGGCAGCACGTCGCGCCCGGCAAGGGCTGCCAAACGCACGATGCCCTCGGCGCCGCCGGGCGGGCAGCGGTTGATGGCCACGGCCTCAAAGGCGATGGCGTCGGCGTAGCTGCGGCAGTCGGGGTAGCCGCAGCGCGTGCACTGCGTCTGCGGCAGGGCGGCATCGAGCCGCTGTGCCAGCAGTCGGGCCGCGGCGTGGCCGGGGGTCTGGTCGTCTGCGGGCGGGGTCACCGCCCGATTATCGGCCGCCGGTCAGGCGCGCAACTTGCGCACGCTGCGTGGCGCGCGCGCGGTGGCGTCAGCGGTGTTGAAGCGCGCGATGAACTGGCGCACCTCGGGATACACCAGTTCGCGCCAGCGGCGGCCCGAGAAGATGCCGTAGTGGCCGGCGCCCATGGCGTCGTAATGGAACTGCCGCTCCTTGGGTATGCCGCTGCACAAGCCGTGCGCGGCACGGGTCTGGCCGGCCCCAGAGATGTCATCGAGCTCGCCTTCGATGGTCAGCAAGGCGCAGCCCGTGATGTCCTGCGGCCGCACCGGCTCGCCGCGCACGACCCAGGTGCCGTGCATCAGGGCAAAGTCCTGGAACACGGTCTTGATGGTGTCCAGGTAGTACTCGGCCGGCATGTCGAGCACGGCGTTGTACTCGTCGTAGAACTGGCGGTGGGACTCGGCGCTTTCGTCGTCGCCGCGGATCAGGTCCTGGAAGTAGTCGTAGTGGCTGGTGACATGGCGGTTCGGGTTCATCGCCACGAAGCCGGTGTACTGCATGAAGCCCGGATAGACGCGGCGGCCGGCGCCCGGAAAGTTGGGCGGCACGCGGTAGATCACGTTGCTCTCGAACCAGCTATGGCTCTTGTTGACCGCCAGGTCATTGACCGAGGTCGGGCTCTTGCGCGCGTCGATGGGGCCGCCCATCATGGTCAGCGAACGCGGCGTGGGTTCGCCGCGGCTGGCCATCAGGGACACCGCGGCCAGCACCGGCACCGTGGGCTGGCAGACCGAGATCACGTGCACGTCGGTGCCGATGTGGCGGATGAACTCCTGCACATACTCGACATAGTCGTCGAGGTGGAAGGCGCCCGCTTCGGTGGGCACCATGCGCGCGTCAGTCCAGTCGGTGATGAACACCTTGTGGTCGTGCAACAAGCTCTTGACGGTGTCGCGCAACAGTGTGGCGTGGTGGCCCGACAGCGGCGCCACGACCAGCACGCTGGGCTGCGACTTCATCGTGTCGAGCGCCTTGAGGTCGTCGGTGAAGCGCTTGAAGCGCAGCAGCCGGCAAAACGGCTTGACCAGAGCCACCTGCTCCTGCACAGCCACTTCGACGCCACCCACGGTGGCGGCGGTGATTGCGAAGGGCGGCTTTTCGTAGTCTTTGGCCAGCCGGTGCAGCAGGTCGAAGCCGGCCGACAGGCGCTGTGCCATGGGCACGTGGGCGAATGGCGACAGCGGGTGGTCGTAGAGCTTGGCCGTGGCGCTGGCGAACTCGGAGAAGGGCGCCATCAGCGCGCGTTGGGTTTCGTAGATCTGATACAGCATGGTTTGTCTCCGGACTATCGACTGCAGGGCCAAGGAACATCATGCGCCCTGAAGCCTTGGCGTGGACTGACGAGGGCGCTCAAATTTGCTGCGCTGCAACAAATTGTCGCCGATAGAGTGATCTTGCTCGCAGGCTGCGGCCATCGAACGCTCGAAAAGACCGGGTTTGACTGTCGCGCGGGCGAATGCGGTCACTCGGTCTGCATGACGCAGGCGATGGCGGCGACCACGGCGTCGATGTTGCGGCTGTTGAGCGCGGCGACGCAGATGCGTCCCGAGTCCAGGCCGTAGACGCCGAACTCGCTGCGAAGCCGCTGCATCTGCGGCTGGCTCAGGCCCGAGTAGCTGAACATGCCCTTCTGGCGCGTGATGTAGTCCAGCTCACCCGCCACGCCGGCCGCGCGCAGGCGCTCGGCCAGCAATGCGCGCATGTGCTTGATGCGGATGCGCATGCCGGCGAGTTCGTCGTCCCACTGCGCGCGCAGCGCCGGCGTGGTGAGCACCGTGGCGACGACCTGGGCGCCAAAGGTCGGCGGGTTGGAGTAGTTGGCGCGGATCACCAGCTTGAGCTGCGACAGCACGCGCGCTGCCTGCTCGGCGTTGTCGCACACCACGCTGACCGCACCCACCCGCTCGCCGTAGAGCGAGAAGCTCTTCGAGAACGAGGTCGAGACGAAGAAGGACGCGCCGGCGGCCAGGAAGTGCGCCACCGCGACGCCGTCCTCATGGATGCCGGTGCCGAAGCCCTGGTAGGCCATGTCCAGGAAGGCCACCAGACCCTGTGCCTGGCAGGTGCGGGCGACCTGCGCCCATTGCTCATCGCTCAGGTCGCAGCCGGTCGGGTTGTGGCAGCAGGCGTGCAGCACCACGATCGTGCCGGCAGCCGCGGCTTGCAGTGCCGCCAGCATGGCCTCGAAGCGCACGCCGCGCGTGGCGGCGTTGTAGTAAGGGTAGGTGGCGACCTCGAAGCCGGCCTGCGTGAAGAGCGCACGGTGGTTTTCCCAGCTCGGGTCGCTGATGAGCACGCGGGCGTCCGGCTTGAGCTTCTTCAGAAAGTCGGCACCGACCTTCAGGCCGCCAGTGCCACCCAGTGTTTGTGCCGTGGCCACGCGGCCGGTGTGCACCGCCTCGCAGTCAGCGCCGAAGACCAGCGCCTGCACCGCCTTGTCGTAGGCCGCGATGCCGTCGATCGGCAGATAGCCCTTGGCTTTGGGCGCGGCCAGCAGTTGTTGCTCGGCCGCGGCGACGCAGCGCAGCACCGGCAGCTTGCCGTCCTCGTCGAAGTACACGCCCACGCCCAGGTTCACCTTGGCCGGGTTGGGGTCGGCGTTGAACTGTTCGTTGAGGCCGAGAATGGGGTCGCGCGGGGCCAGGTCGACGTCGGCAAAGAGGGCGTGTGGGGTGGTCATGGTCCGGCGTGGTGGGGTGCGGGCGCCGCTGCGTGGCGGCCTGTGTCAGAGGGTCTCGGGCAAACCTGCCAATTCTAGCGATGCGGCCCGCCGGCCCGCAGCGGCGGCGGCTGTCATCATGTCGGGTTGAACGCCCGGCCGGCGGCTCCTGTGTCTTGCAGCAGCCGGCCAGCGGCCCATCCCGAGGATTCAAGCCCCATGTCCGCCCCAACGGCCGCCAGCGTGCCGACCACCGCACCCAGCCGCCTGCCCGACGACAGCCCCGTCGAAGGCGAGTTCGTCAGCTTTCCCGACTCACCCTTTCAGCTGCTGCAGCCCTTTGCGCCGGCGGGTGACCAGCCGGCGGCGATCGCGCAACTGATTGAAGGCATCACCGACGGCCTGGCTTACCAGACGCTGCTGGGCGTGACCGGTTCGGGCAAGACCTTCACGATGGCCAATGTGATCGCCCGCCTGGGCCG